>CACYDE010000044.1 GCA_902773045.1 uncultured Ruminococcus sp.
ATCCTCGCCATCATCGGCGTCATCTCGCTTCTGATCTGAAAAACGATCTAATCCCCAAGCCCCCGCCCGGGGGCTTTTTTTGTCGGAAAATAAAAAAATCTCAAAAAAAGTGTCAAAATTATGCTGACAGGTTACCAATTCCCTGAAACGATGTGTTATAATACAAAAAAAGTGTTCAGGGAGAAGCAAAATGAAAAAAAGAATTATTTCTTCATTTCTTTCACTGATAATGGTCATATCCACGTTTATGACCGTTCTTTCTTGCTCTGTTTCAGCATCGAATACTGAAATAAGCATCAGTGGCAATGAATATACATTCGGTGAAAAATCTGATTATCTTATCAGTGAAGCCACATCGAACAGACAATTAGATAATAGCTCCGGTTATGGTAAACTGTTAATCAAAGGCGATGTTGCTGAAGGCGAAAAGAAAGGTATTAAATCATATGCCGTAAGTTCCGGAAATCTTAAGATCTGTTATCAATACAGAGACGATATGCTTATTGCTACCGGAGAAAAACTCCATTTGATATCAGATGGCGGAAACAAGGTAAACGGAGAAAAAATATCAGGAAAGATCAAAAAGGGTTTGATCTGGCTGCAGATATCAAGAGATAAAACTAACTGGATAACTGTCAAGCAAATTACGAATGCTTTTGAAAACACACCTATTGAAACCGATGCGTTATATGAAACAAACGACATCGAATTGATCAATGGATGCTACTACAGACTCACTGTTGCATATAAAACAGAACAGCAGACAGGTACGAAAAAAGGCCTTTTCGGGAAAGAAAAAGCGGTATATGAATATAAGAAAAAACTCGAAATCTATGAATTCTATGCATACAACCCTGAATCTGTTGGTGTTAATCACGAGGGTGAAGCGACGTACAGACTTGGAGCAAAAGAAAGAGTTGAACATGAGGGTTATTATAAGACAAAGGAAATAGACAATAAAGACGTACATTTTGGATGGGACATAGGTGACTTTTTCATAAGTGGTTATACAGGCAACGATAAAGACGAAAACGGCAATGATGTGTTTCTTAAAAATGTCGGGGATAAGGTCATTCTGTGGTTCAAATTAACGCAGAATATAGATAAACTCAACGATAACTCCAAATTATCTGTTTTGTATGACGATGCAGGATATGACAAAAACTTGGAAACACCGAAAACAGAACTTGGAAGAGGTGCATTGATAATCAGGAAAACAGACCATCAGAACAAAAAACAAGACCCTGTCATTTATATAAATTATCTTGAGGCTAATACCTCTTTAGGCGCTGACACCATGGTTCAGCTGTTTGAAGAAGGCGATTATGAAGTGTCTTTAAACTATGGAATAACCAATGATAAATTAATTGATCAGCACAGTTATTACAAAATTGCATTTAAGTTTTCTATAAGAAACGGCAATTGTCCTGTTCACTTGTTTGATCTTGGAACGGGCGGCGAGATTCTTAACACTGCTTTTACATTGAATGGCTTCAGAATCGATCTTGCCGGATCAAAGTATCTTAAAGTCAATGTAAAAAAAGAAATCTATACGAACGGATCTGACGGGCTTGTTGAAGACACAAGCTTCAACCATGTTTCAAACGACGGGAAAGAATACACAGACGAGGGTATATATACAATCACTGTAATAAATAAATATGTCAACGAGCCGACGGTCAAAAAAATATATGTCGGAAACAACAGCATAGTTAAGGCTCATATTGCAACAAATATGGCTATATCCGAAATCAAACAACTTGTATCAACCGGCGCCGTAATAAATGATGATGGCACTATAACGATCGGAAACCAGACTGTTGCTACAGTTACAGAACCGGAAACAGAACCGATAATGGATCCGATAACAACGGAAAAGCAAGCCGATACGGAAACGGAAGATACAGTAAAAAAGGGCAATGATGAAAAAAGCATGAGTAAAACTATAACAGTTTTGATCATAACCGTAGCAACACTTGCGGCAGTGATTGTTGTCGGGGTGGTGGCCACTCTCATTGTTGTGAATCGCTCAAAAAAGAATAAAAAACAAGGTAAC
>CACYDE010000045.1 GCA_902773045.1 uncultured Ruminococcus sp.
CAAAGGCTCTGCCTTTGGAAACCGCCACCGCCCATTGGCGCGTGCCCTTGGGGTACTTTTGAAAAAGTTGGATCAAAACTTTAATAGTGTTTTTAATTGAACAATGAGTTAAGTTAATATTACAGTACAATAATTTTGTTTAAGTCAGGAGATTTTTATTATGGGAAGATTATTTGGAACGGACGGCGCGAGAGGCGTCGCAAATACGGAACTTACATGCGAGCTTGCAATGAGCATAGGAAAAGCAGCGGCGATGGTTCTTATAGACAGCAAGGAAAAGCCTACGGTGCTTATCGGAAAGGATACGCGCCTGTCTTCCGATATGTTGGAGGGCGCGCTCACGGCGGGACTCTGTTCGGTCGGCGCGAATGTCGTTCATCTCGGAACGGTTCCCACGCCTGCGGTTGCGTATCTTGTCAGAAAACATAATGCGAGCGCCGGAATCATGATCTCCGCTTCTCACAATCCTCATGAGTTTAACGGGATAAAGATCTTTAACGGAGACGGTTACAAGCTTCCCGACGCGCTTGAGGAAAAAATAGAGTCGATCGTTCTTGACCATACGGCTGATTTCCCGACTCCGGAAGGAAAGGATCTCGGAAAAGTTATTGAAATTCCCGGCGCGGCGGACGAATATATAGACCATATTGCGGAAAGCGTGGACGTGGATCTCAGAGGTCTGAAAATTGCCGCGGACTGTTCAAACGGTTCGGCAAGTTCAACCGCCGCAAAGCTTTTTGAGAAGCTCGGCGCTGATTTTACGATCATCAACAATGAGCCTGACGGAGTTAATATCAACGAAAACTGCGGTTCGACCCATATTGAAGGACTTGTTGATTTTGTGAAGAAAAACGGAATGGACTGCGGAGTAGCGTATGACGGAGACGCTGACAGGTGTCTTGCTGTTGATGAAAACGGCGAATTGGTGGACGGAGATTTTCTCATTGCCATTTGCGCTAAGGATATGAAGGAAAGAGGTATTCTGAAAAATAACGCTGCGGTTGGAACGGTTATGACAAATATGGGATTTAACCGCTTTTGTGAAGAAAATAATGTCAGATTCGTAGCTACTGCGGTCGGCGACAGATACGTTCTTGAAAATATGCTTGAAAACGGATATAATCTTGGAGGAGAGCAGTCGGGTCATGTGATCTTTCTGGATCACGGAACGACCGGAGACGGTCAGCTCACTTCCGTTCAGCTCCTTGCGATCATGAAGAGGAGCGGAAAGTCTCTTTCGGAGCTTGCGTCTGTGATGAAGAGATTCCCTCAGGTTCTTATCAATGTGAATGTAGCCGCAGGAAAAAAAGATACATACAGATCCGATGAAAAGGTAAAGTCCGCAATAGAGAAAGCGGAAGAGACGCTCGGAAACAGAGGAAGAGTTCTCGTCAGAGCTTCCGGAACGGAGCCTCTCATCAGGGTCATGCTTGAGGGTGAAAATTACGATGAAATATCTGCTATAGCGAATAATATCGCGGATATTATCAAAGAGAGACTTGGTTGATTTTGGAGCGGAAAATATGAGAGAAGCAGTCTGGAAAGAATATGAATTGATAGATACATCTTCGGGAGAGCGTCTTGAACGCTGGGGGGATAAGATACTTATCCGTCCCGATCCTCAGATAATATGGAACACCCCGAAGGACGATCCTCGCTGGAGAACGGCTCACGCCCGCTATCACCGATCGAAATCAGGCGGCGGAAACTGGGAGGTCTTCAAAAAGCTTCCGCAGGTCTGGAATGTCGCTTACGGAGAAATAGTTTTCGGAGTGAAGCCGATGGGGTTTAAGCATACGGGGATATTTCCCGAACAGGCGGCAAACTGGGAATTTGTAATGAATAAGATAAGCAGTGAAAAAAGACAGCTGAACGTCCTGAACCTTTTCGCCTATACGGGAGGCGCGACGCTTGCTTGTTTGAAAGCGGGCGCGAAGGTGTGTCACGTTGACGCTTCAAAGGGTATGGTTCAGTGGGCTAAGGAAAACGCAGTTCTGTCCGGTGTTTCCGACAGACCCGTGAGGTGGATCGTCGATGACTGCGTGAAATTCGTTCAAAGAGAGATCCGCAGAGGCAGCAGGTATGACGGGATCATAATGGATCCTCCGTCATACGGAAGAGGCCCGGGCGGAGAGGTCTGGAAACTTGAAGAACAGCTTTTTCCTCTTGTCGAATTATGCGCTCGTGTTTTAAGCGATGACGCAAAGTTTTTTATTCTGAATTCGTATACTACGGGTCTTTCTCCGTCAGTGATGCAGTATATGCTCGGCGTAACGCTTCAAAAGCGTTTCGGCGGAGAGGTTTCCGCCGATGAGATAGGACTGAGGGCGAGCGGCACGGGACTTGTTCTTCCGTGCGGTTCGACTGCGATCTGGCAGAAATGAGATAAATTTTAAAGAGTTGATTTGAAATGCAGTTTATAGATGTTAAAGATCTTGTTTTCGCTTATGAAAACTATGACGAAAACGACAACGACAACAAAGGTTTCGAAGGCGAAGAAACACAAAGCGCCGTCGTCCTCAAAAAGCTTTCTCTTTCGGTGAAAAAGGGTGAGTTTGTCGCTCTTCTCGGTCATAATGGTTCGGGAAAATCCACGCTTGCGAAAATGTTCAACGGGATATTGCAGCCCGACGACGGCAGCGTTACGGTGTGCGGAATGGATACGAGCGATGACGACAGACTTCTTGATATAAGAAAAAAAGTGGGACTGGTTCTTCAGAATCCCGACAATCAGCTTGTTGCGAGTATCGTTGAAGAGGACGTTGCGTTCGGTCCGGAAAATCTCGGGATCGAACCCGGAGAGATCAGACGGAGAGTCGACGAGGCTTTAAAGGCTGTTGATATGTATGAATACAGAGGGCATGCGCCTCATAAGCTTTCGGGCGGTCAGAAGCAGAGAGTAGCTATTGCGGGGATAATCGCTATGGAGCCTGAATGTATAGTTCTTGACGAGCCTACCGCCATGCTTGATCCCCAGGGGCGAAAAGAGGTCATGGATACAATTTTAAAACTGAACAGAGAAAAAAATATCACGATCATACTTATCACTCATTATATGGACGAAGCGGCGCTTGCGGACAGGCTGATCGTTCTTGACGGCGGTGAGATACTGACGCAGGGAACTCCGAGAGAGGTTTTCACGAATGTGGAGCTTTTGAAAAGTCACAGTCTGGACGTTCCTCAGGCGACCGAGCTTGCTTATAAGCTTCGGTCATCGGGATTTAAGATCGGGAACACTCCTCTCAACGCTGATGAATGCGTCGAGGAGATCGTCAATGCTTTAACCCGTAAGTCGGTAAATTGATTATATATTAGCTATAGCCGAGCAAATCTGAAGAGCGGACAGGTCGGGGCTGCGCCCGGAAAATTAAGAAAGCACAAGGCTTCGGAGCAGAGAAAACCTGCGTTCAAAAACGGAACGGATTTGCTCATTTACAGATCGTTTGATAAATTAAAAGAGGAAATGTGTAATGTCATTACTGGAAGTAAAAAATCTGTCTTTTACCTATGGGATCGGAACGGCTTTCGAAAAACAGGCGGTGAAAGATGTTTCGCTTAATATTGAACAAGGTGAGTTTATCGGGATCATCGGTCACACCGGTTCGGGAAAATCGACTTTTATCCAGACGCTCAACGGATTGATAAAACCCACCTCGGGGACTGTCCTGCTTGACGGAAAGGATATATGGAGCGATCCGAAAAAAATCAGGAGAGTCCGTTTCAAGGTCGGAATGGTTTTTCAATATCCCGAATATCAGCTGTTTGAAGAAACCGTGGAAAAGGATATCGCATTCGGCCCGAAAAATATGGGACTGAAGGAAAATGAGATAAAGGAACGGGTGAAAATTGCGGCAAGATTCGTTGACCTGAAACCCGAGCTTCTGAAGAAATCGCCGTTTGAGCTTTCGGGCGGTGAAAAAAGACGCGCGGCTATCGCGGGGGTCATAGCGATGGATCCGGATATCCTGATCCTTGACGAACCGACCGCAGGTCTTGACCCGAGGGGAAGAGACGTTCTTCTTTCTCAGATCTACGCCTATCACAAATCAAAGAACAACACGGTGCTGCTCGTTTCTCACAGCATGGAGGATATCTCGAGAATAGCGGACAAGATCCTTGTCATGAATAAAGGAAGCATGTTTGCTTTTGATGAAACGAAAAAAATATTTTCAAAGGGCGAAGAGATCGAAAAGATCGGACTTCAGATCCCTCAGATAACAAAAATAATGATCGGGCTTTCGAAAAAAGGATATAACCTTCCGACCGATATTTACTCGGTTGAACGTGCTGTTTTTGAAATAATGAAGCTCCGAGGAAAAAAACTTGAAGAGAAAGCTTCGATTTGAAGAAATGGTGAATTTATGCTGAAAGAAATCACACTCGGTCAGTTCTTTCCCGGAAAATCGTTCCTTCATAAAATGGATCCGAGAATGAAAATTATATTGCTGACCTGCTATATAGTATTTATATTTTTAACAAAGAATTATATCTCTCTTGCGATAATGGCATTCTCCGTTTTTGGAGTTTTGCTGCTTTCCCGGGTCTCGCCGAAGCTTTATTTTAAAAGCGTTAAAGCTATTATATTTATAGTTTTATTCACTTCCGCGCTGAATCTTTTCTACGGAACGGGCGAGCCTGTCTGGGAATGGAAATTCCTGAAAATTACAGAAGCCGGAATAAATACGGCGGTTTTCGTTGCGGTGAGAATTATTTCTCTCGTTCTTGTCAGTTCCGTTCTGACCTATACGACTTCTCCGACCGATCTGACGGACGGAATTGAAAGACTGCTTAAACCGCTTTCGATTTTTCATATCAAAGTTCATGAGATCGCGATGATGATGACTATCGCTTTAAGATTTATCCCGACGCTTCTTGAAGAGACCGATAAGATAATGAGCGCTCAGAAAGCGAGAGGAGCGGATCTTGAAAGCGGCAATTTTATGGGCAGGATAAAAGCTCTGATCCCGATCCTGATCCCGCTTTTCGTTTCGGCGTTCAGACGTGCGTTCGATCTTGCGATGGCGATGGAAAGCCGCTGTTATCACGGCGGTGAGGGTCGGACGAGAATGAAGATCCTTAAGTATTCAAAGTATGACTATGCCGCACTCAGTGTGCTTGCTGTAATTTTTATTGGGGTGATAATATGCAATTTGAAGCTGCCGGCAACTCTCCGCTCAGGAATGTGAAGGCTACGATTATGTATGATGGAAGCAAGTTTCACGGCTGGCAGATACAGAGTAACGCTGTTGCGGTTCAGGAAGTTTTTCAAAATGCCCTGCATTGTGTGATAGGAGATGAGACAGACGTTAAGGGCTGCAGCAGAACCGATTCCGGAGTTCACGCGAATATGTATTGTTTAGGGATAAAAACGACTCACAAAATACCTCCCGAAAGACTCAAAGCAGCTCTCAACAGACATCTTCCGAATTCAATAGCGGTTCTTGAATGTGAGGAGATGCCTCTTGATTTTCACCCGAGATATGACTGCAAAAAGAAACAATACATATATAAAATATGGAACAATGAAGTGAGAAATCCGTTTTATGACGGGTATGCGCTTCATTACCGTTTTAACAACCTTGACGAAACGATCCTTGACAGAGCCGCAAAAAATTATCTCGGAACGCATGATTTCACGTCGTTCTGTACTCCCGACAACAGACGTCCGGGAGATATGAGCCGAACCGTTTATCGGTCGGACGTTGAGAGAAACGGCGACATAGTCACGTTCACGGTCGAAGCCGACGGCTTTCTCTACAATATGGTGAGAATTATGACGGGAACTCTTCTAAGAGTGGCTCAGGGAAAGATACAGCCCGATGAGATACCTTTGATAATCGAGAAAAAAGACAGACAGCTTGCCGGACCTACGGCTCCTGCCTGCGGATTATATCTCAATAAGGTTTTCTATTAAAACCCGGGTTGTTTTAAAATTGCAGAGGAGTTTTTGTTAAAAACAGATTGGAGAAAAAAATATGGAACTTATGGAGAGGCTTCTTGAAAGCCTGAAATCAATGGACTGCAGCGGATTCGATGAAGAGCGGATCGAGAGTATTCTTGACGACAGGGACAACGACCCGTTTGACAGTGAATGGTGCAGAGTTTATGATGAGATAAATAAACTGAAAAACAGTGAAGTTTACACGAAGGATAACGAAAAGGAGTATCTTGATTTCAGTCGGCGCGCCTTTGAAATTATCGAGAACGGAGTAGAGAAATGCGAGGAGCTTTCTTGTTATGCTGCCGATGATTTCGGATTGATATATGACAGTCTGGTTCTCGGTTTTAAGGACGAATGGCTGGATAAGCTGACAGCGTCGTATATGAACGGTAATTTCCCTCACGGCGAGCTTTAAAATATATGAGCCGTTTCTTTCATGGAGAGATGTCAGTCGGGCGAGAAATCCTGCGGGAAAATATTATCGTTGAATAATGCGAAAATATCGCTTTTATATATTTATTGACCGGACGCGGCTCACCGTTACAAGTTACGACTTGTTATTACCAAAAAGAAATGTATAATTTAGGTGATCGTAAAATTGCGGAGAAAAACTGCAAAATTAATCACCTAATAAACAAATGATTTTTTATTTTTACGATCATATAATGTCTGATTGAGAAGGAGGGGATATAGATGCCGAAAGACTATGACCTTGATGACGGAGACGAAAGAAGACGACGAAGACGAAGAAAGAAAAAAGCTTCACGGTTAAAGCTGATTTTGGGATGTGTTTTTGTTCTTGCTGTCTGCTGCACCGTTTTGTTTGCAGTGATGAAATGGGACAAGATCTCACCGGTGGGTTTTGCCGAATGGATAAATTTTTCGGATTCGAAAAACTCGGCTTTTTCATCGAAAATTTCGGGGATCTCGGTTTTGGAAAAGAATTTCAATGCTTTGGACAACGGAATAATATATGTCAGCGACACATCTGTCGTCTGTTTGAATCATGACGGTGAGAGTATTTATTCCGAACAGCACAATTTCACAAATCCGCTTATCAAAAGTTCGGGAGTCTATTCGATAGCTTTCAATGAGGGCGGCGCAAATTTCCGTGTTTTTTCCGACAAGGGCGAGATCCAAAGAGGAGTTCAGGGAACGTCGATCACAGACTGCGATATCAACTCGTCGGGGATCTACTGCGTTATTTCGGATCAGACCGGGTATCTTTCCAATTTTTCGGTTTACGGGAATGATAACGAGTTTATCTATTCTTATTTTTTCAATGATTTTTATGCGGTCACGGTTTCAATGAGCAGCGACGGAAAAAAAGCCGTGGTGGGTGCAGTGAATTCCGTTGACGGAAGACTCGTTTCTAAAGTTTATATTCTTGACTTTTCAAGTACATCTCCGCTGAATGTCTTCACTTACAGCGATCGGATGGTTTATGAGGTCAAATTCATTGAGGATGAAAAATGCGCCGTAATCACAGATTCATTGGTTTCCGTAATAGATTGTTCAAAGGGAAGCGAGGTTCCTTACACGTTTGACGACAAGGTACTGACGGCTTATGACGTTTCATTCGGAAATAATATTGTTCTCTCTCTATCTCGTTCGGATGACGGACGTGACTGCAATATTGTGACTATTGATACCAAGGGTAATGAGATCGGAAGCTTTGAAACCGATCTGAAGATCACGTCGATAGATGTAAAAAAAGAAAAGATCGCGCTTCTTTCAACCGATCTTGTTTATCTCTATAATTCATACGGAGACAGCTTCGGATCATGGGAGGTAGGAAACGACGCGAAAAGTATTATCCTTCCTCAGGAAAAAACAGTCTTTATCCTTGGCGTTTCGGAAATAAGAAAGATCAGTCTGAAAAAATAATTTTTAACAGAGCAGATCCGAATTGCTTTCAGGAAGACTTTTTATTATTTTGTTATGCCGCAGCCGGGAAGAGACAGTCAAACGTCAAATTGCGGAGAAAAATGTAAAATGAATTATTTTTCAAACAGCATTAATGAAAGTTTTTTATCTTGCAATCGGATAATAATTAAGAAAGAAGGATTATAATATGGGTACAATGCTTGATGTTCTTGTAATAATTGTTGTTGGGATCATGGCTTTCATCGGATTCAGAAAGGGAATTGCTCAGTCGGTCGTTTCCGTGATAGGAACTGTCGTTGCCGCGGTTATGACTATGTTTCTGTCGAATCCTGTGGCGGAAGCGATCTACAGCGGAGGCTTCAAAACTACTCTTGTTGAAAAGATAGGAGACGCAATGAAGCTTTACAAACAGTCCGGAAAGGGAAATCTCGTTGAGAATATCATGGATACCATGCCAAAATTTGTCATCAATTCCCTTAAAAGCTTCGGAGTGACTTCATCTCAGCTCAATTCGGCAGCAAACGTAAGCCCCGAAAAGGTTGAGGAACTTCTTCACCCGATCATAGTGTCGTTTATCTCTGTGTTCTCTGCGATATTTCTTTTTATTATTCTTTTGATTATCATTAAAATAATTTCAAGATTTATTGTCAGCGCCATTGATGATTCTGCGATAAGCTTCGGAAATCAATTCCTCGGCGCCGTCCTTGGAATCGTGGAGGGTTTTGCTATAGTTATTGTTGCGGCTTTTGTGATAAGGATAACCGTTCCTCATCTCAAGGAAGTTCCGGAGATAATTTCCGATTCTTCGATTTCCGAATCTGCTGTATTTAAGGGCATTTATGACAGTTCGTTCCTGACGGATATCGTAGAAACAAATACAAAGTCGCCTAACGTTGAGAAGGCAGGTTAGTGTCGTCACACCCTAATATAATATTTAAAAGTTTATTAAATTATACTTAATAATTATCTGATAAAAATTAAGTATAATAGTCCATATTTTAGAATTAAGGAGATTGCTATGTTTTGCATAAGATGTAAAAAACGTCCCGCCGTTGTTTTTGTTTCAACGGACAAGGATAATTCGCCGAGCGGTTACTGTCTTTCCTGTGCGAAGGAACTTGGAATAAAGCCCGTGAATGATTTGATGGAAAAAATGGGCATTTCCGAAAAGGAAATAGATCAGCTGTACGATCAGATGGGTGATTTCATGGACGAGAACGGAGATTTTGATATGTCCGCCCTCGGGGATATGTACTCTCAGGCTATGGAAGGTTTGGGTGAAGAGAGCGAAGAAGACGATGAGGACAACGATTTTTCTCACGGAGCGCCTGCTTTTCCTTTCCTGAAAAATATGTTCGGGAAAAACGAATCAAAAAATAACAGTGAGAACAATAAAGGCGCGGATCCTTCGGAAAATTCGAAGAAACGAAAAGAAAAGAAAAAGTACAAGCACTTGAGCGCGTACTGCGAAAATCTCACGAAAAAAGCCGAAAATAAACAGCTTGACATGATAATAGGAAGAGATAACGAGATCGGAAGAGTGATCCAGATCCTTTCAAGAAGAACGAAAAACAATCCGTGTCTTATCGGTGAACCCGGCGTCGGAAAAACCGCGATCGCCGAGGGATTGGCTCAGAGGATCGCATCGGGCGATGTTCCTCAGAGATTAAAGGATAAGCAGATCTATCTTCTTGATTTGACTTCGCTTGTCGCAGGAACTCAGTTCAGAGGTCAGTTCGAAGCGAGAATAAAGGGACTGACCGCAGAGATCAAGGAACACGGAAATATTATTCTTTTCATTGATGAGGTTCACAATCTTGTGGGAACAGGTGATTCCGAGGGAACGATGAATGCGGCAAATATTTTGAAGCCTGCGCTTTCAAGGGGCGAGATACAGGTTATCGGTGCAACAACATTTAACGAGTACAGAAAGTACATAGAGAAAGATTCGGCTCTTGAAAGACGTTTTCAGCCTGTCACGGTAGCGGAGCCTTCAATCGAGGATACCGTAGATGTTCTTATCGGCGTCAAGGGTTATTATGAGGAATATCATAATGTTACTGTTTCGGATCTGATGGTAAGACGTGCCGTCGTTGTTTCCGAGAGATATATTACAGACAGATTTCTTCCCGACAAAGCTATAGATCTTCTTGATGAAGCATGCGTCAGCGCTTCACTGAGAAACAAAAAAGCAGCGGAGTATCAGTCGCTTGTTTCCAAGAGAGACAAGCTCAGCGAACAGGAACAGGACATGACTTCCTCGGAGGACATCGACTACGCCAAGCTGTCGCTTGTCAGAACCGATCTCGCGAGGCTGAACAAAAAAATTGACGCATTTGACAAAGAGGATCTCGTGACTTCCGTGACTGAGAACGATATCGCACATGTCGTTGAGCTTTGGACGGGAATTCCGGCTTCAAAGGTTCAGGAAAACGAACTGAGAAAGCTTGCCGATCTCGATGAGAAGCTGAAAGCAAAAATTATCGGTCAGGATGAGGCTGTTGAAGCCCTTGCTGCTGCGATAAGAAGAAGCCGCGTTCAGATCAGCCCAAGGAGGCACCCTGCATCGTTTATTTTCGTAGGACCTACGGGAGTCGGAAAAACGGAGCTTGTCAAAGTTCTTTCGATGGAACTGTTTGATTCTCCGGAAACTTTGATAAGACTTGATATGTCGGAATTTATGGAAAAGCATTCCGTTTCGAAAATTATCGGTTCGCCTCCGGGATATGTGGGATACGATGAAGCCGGTCAGGTCACGGAAAAAGTCAGAAGACGTCCGTATTCCGTTCTTCTTTTTGACGAGATAGAAAAAGCTCATCCCGATGTTCTGAATATTCTTCTCCAGATCCTTGATGAGGGAAGACTGACCGACGCTCACGGAAGAGTCGTTAATTTTGAAAATACGGTTATTATAATGACGAGTAATGCCGGAAGCGATTCGCGTGAGGGTATCCTCGGATTCAACAAGAGTGAGACGGAAATGAGCCGCGAAAAAGCCATGAAAGCTCTTTCTGATTTCCTGAGACCGGAGTTTCTTGCGAGAGTTGATGAGATCATCAGCTTCAATGCTCTTACCAGGGAGAATTTCAAAGATATCGCAAAACTCCTTCTCAACGAGTATGTTTCCTCTTTGAAAGAAAAGGGGATCCGTTTTAGCTATGATGACAAAGCCGTTTCGTATATTGCCGAAAGATCCGGCGGAGGAAAGAGCGGCGCAAGAGACCTGAGGAACTTCATCAGAAAAGAAGTCGAAGACGCGATCACAAACGAGATCGTTATGCGCGGCGAGGGAAGCTTCAGTGAGATTTTTGTTTCCGAGGACAACGGAAAGATTGTTCTTGATGTGAAATAATATTTTTATTGACAGAGGTGCGTTTATGTTTGGAAGAAAGAAGTATGAAGGCGAATGTATCGGATTTTACACCGGAGAAGGCGTGATCGACGGAAAACGTTTCAATGAGCGCGGCGGAATGGTGAACGGAAACGGAGGCGTTCAGACGGAATTGTATTTCGGAGTTAATAATGCTCATGCCGGAGGAAACAAGAGATATCCTGTATATCAGTATGAAGTAGGCGGCGTTGTTTATAAAAGAGCCGGGGAGCACGTTTCTTATAACAGCGGTGCGGTTGCGAAAATGCAGGGCAAGCAGTGCAGGGTGATTTATGATGTTAACGATCCCGGAAAATCCAAGGCAAAGTGATCGATCGGTTTTGATGAGTAATCAGTAAAGGCAGCATGAAATTATCGTGTTTCGCTTGATGTGTTTTGTATAAACAATGTCCGCAGCTTAGGGCAATACCGCGCAATATCTGTGCGGTATTGCCTTAAATTAATTGACTGAATGTTATTTTTCTGTTATAATATCAATACTTGTTTATTTATACTGATTTCTGATTAAAAGCTTTAAAAGGGTTTTCGAGGATAATTTTCCGGGGACAAGGAAGAAGCCGCAGGCATACTGGCGTACCCCAAGGGCACGCGCCAATGGGCGTATGTCGAGGACGACAACGCAGCTATGCGCTTACCGGGGCGTCGAACTTGTCCGGATATTTGTTTGGTTTGCTATA
>CACYDE010000046.1 GCA_902773045.1 uncultured Ruminococcus sp.
GGACGAAGGCATACCGGCGTACCCCAAGGGCACGCGCCAATGGGCGTATGTCGAGGACGACAACGCAGCTATGCGCTTACCGGGACGCCGAACTTGTCTGGATATTTGTTTGGTTTGCTATAATTACCCATCTGTCCTTATCGAAACTGTGTTTTCGATAAGGACAGATGGGTAATTGATATTCAGGAAGTTTGGGTAGCAGGAAGTTTGAGTAAACAATATTATAACGGTTCTCCGTCTTTATTTGTTCTGTAAAGTTCAAACCAGAAGGTCGTCCCTTTTCCCAGAGTGCTGAAAACACCGAACTGAGCTTTGTGAAGCTTAAGAACGGTTTTGACGATCGAAAGTCCGAGTCCCGTTCCGATCTTCGCGCTTCGATGAGATTTATCCACCTTATAATACCTGTCCCAGATATTTTTCAGCTTTTCAGGCGGTATTCCGGGGCCGTTGTCGATGACTTCGATACGAACCTTATCATCAAGACATATCTGCTTGACTTTGATGGTTTTACTGTCGCCGCTGTAATTAACGGCATTATTCACAAGGTTATAAACGACCTGAGATATCTTGAGCTGATCCGCATAAACATAAACGTCCTGATCGTGATCGAACTCAAAAACATAACCGTCCTGTTCTTTAAGCTTGTTGTATCTTCCGAACATATCATTGATCGTTTTCGTCAGGCAGAAACACGTCGCTTCAAGCTTCATCGTTCCCGCTTCGATCTTGGAAATATCAATGAGATCGCTTACAAGGCTGCTGAGTCTTGTCGCCTCGTCAATGATGACCTGAATATTCTCCGCTGTGTTTTCACCCGGAATATCTCTCATCACTTCGCCGTAACCCGTAATGAGCGTCAGCGGAGTTCTGAGATCATGAGAAACATTGGCGATGAGATCTTTTCTCATCTGATCGACCTGAGACAGCTCATTCGTCGCATAGTTCAGAGTTTCGCTGAGCTGTTCGACTTCCCTGTATCCCGTACCGCTGAAAACAACGTCATAATTTCCCTCCGCAAGCTCCTTGGCGGACTTGTTTATATTTTCAAGCGGCGTCGCGAGTATTTTTGAAAGCACAATGGAAATCACTATCATGATAACGAAAATAGAGATAGTAATGATCCTTAGCTGAAATCTCAGCGTCTGAACGTTACTTGCGGTCGGAGACACTCTTGCGTCTATGAGAAGAAGATATTCTTCGTCCTCACCTAAGAATGTTGTTGCATAAGTGAGGTTTTTAGTCTTATCTTTCTCAAAAACAGGCGCTTCACCCACGAAGTTATACTTTTCGACCGAATCCTTTCCCGAATCGGAAAAATTCATACTTTCGGATTTTTTATTTTCATTAATGACGATAGCCGTTCCGTTTTTCTGTTTTGCCGTTGTATAGTAGAGATTCAGATCCTTCGTTCCGATCCCCTTCAGAAATGATGTTGAATCGGTTATTGCAGCGTGAAGGAACTTGCAGTCACCGTAAACATCATGATTGCACAAAACGATACAAACGTCATTCTCCTCCGCGATCATATCTATTAAGTCATAAATATTTTCATTGTCTATATTAGCTTCTATACTTTTAGCGCAGTCCGTCAGATTTCTCGTTCGGATAGCGTTGTAAAAGCTTCCGAAAAGGATAGACTGAAAAATCCATATCAGAATAAGTATCAGCAGAGAAAACGAAAAGAAGCATGTGCTCAGCCAAACCATCAGCGAAGCTTTTGGTCTTCGGCCTTCCTTGAAAAAACCGAGGAGATTAGTTCTCAGGGTCTGAAAAAAATCTTTGATCTTCTTCATAGAAACGATCATGCCTCAAAGCGGTAACCCACGCCTCTGAGCGTTACGATACACCTGCTGTATTCACCGAGACTTTTTCTGAGGAGCTTAATGTGTGTGTCAAGAGTTCTGTCATCACCAAAGAAATCATATCCCCAGACATGATTGATAAGCTTTTCTCTCGAAAGCGCAATTCCTTTATTTTTGACCATATAGAAGAACAGTTCGTATTCCTTCGGCGTCATATCGATCCTTTCTCCGTTGATGGTTACGATCCTTGCGCTGAAATCGACCACAAGATTTTCATAGGTGAAAACATCTCTCTTCTGACCCTCGTCAAGCGCAGTTCTTTTAAGAACTGCATTGACTCTCATCATCAGTTCCTTCGGAGAGAACGGCTTCACAACGTAATCGTCTATTCCAAGCTCAAAGCCGTGGATCTTGTCATATTCCTCGCCTCTTGCGGAAAGCATGATTATCGGAGTTGTACTCCTTTTTCTGATCTCACGGCAAGCCGAGAAGCCGTCAAGCTCCGGCATCATAACGTCCATAATGATAAGGTCAAACTGATTTCTCGTGCAGATCGAAATAGCTTCCAATCCGTCCGTAGCCTCAATGACCTCGTGACCTTCGAAAATAGCGTATTTTTTGATAAGCTCACGAATCCTGTATTCATCGTCAACAACTAAGATCTTGCTCATAGTTTTTTACCTTTCCTTTTTAAATTTGATGTTAAGAGTTACGATCACCGTTCGCATTAAGCGTAAATGCCGTCGAGATCTTTGAATCCGCCCCAAAGAACGCTTACGCGCCCCGGTGAAAGCCCTGAATGATATAAAATTCGCGCTGCATGATTTTGCTTAAGCTGCGGACAGCGATATTACAATAAAAGATGTCAGTCCAAAGAATTATGGTATTAAAATTATAATCTCAAACAAATGTGACATTCATGTGAAGTTTTATTAAAATTTACACATTTATATTGTAACATATAAATTTTAATATTGAAATAGTTTACGGAATATTTTATAATAAATTTACAGGATTTTTTTTGAGACAGGCTATGTTCACACCGGACTCGCCTTAAAAAAGTATCATCAATGCAAGAATGATCCCGAAGATCCGAGTCGTTAATATTATTTTTTTAGACGGCGGTCAGTCCGGCTCCGGATCCATCACTCATTTACAGAAGATCATCAAAGAAAGGAATCAAGTGTTATATGGATATAAGAGAAATTTCTTCGGAAGAAATAACATCCGCGGTCAGAAAACTTTTTATGGACTGTAATTATTACATAGGTGAAGATATCTCGCAGGCGATCAGAAATGCTCGTGAAAACGAGGATTCTGAGCTTGCGAAGGACGTTTTGCAGCAGCTTATCGACAATAACAATATCGCTGCAAACGAAAGAATACCGCTTTGTCAGGATACCGGAATGGCGGTTCTTTTCGTGGAATACGGCGACAAGGTCGTCGTGAAAGACGGAAACTTCCGCAGCGCTGTCGAGGAAGGCGTCAGAAGAGCGTATATTGAAGGATATCTGAGAAAATCGGTCGTAACCGATCCCGTTTTTGACAGGAAAAATACAAAAGACAATACACCCGCCATAATCCACACCGAGATCGTTGAAGGCGATAAAATACATATCACAGCCGGGGGAAAGGGCTTCGGAAGCGAAAATATGTCTGCAATAAAAATGCTGACTCCGTCGGCAGGAGTCGAAGGCGTCAAAAAATTCGTTTTTGAAACGGTCGCTCACGCAGGACCGAATCCCTGTCCTCCGATGGTGGTCGGAGTCGGGATCGGCGGAACATTCGAAAAAGCGGCTCAGCTTGCGAAGCGCGCGACTCTCCGTCCGATCAATACATCTCACCCCGACGAAAGATACGCTAAGCTTGAAGAAGAGCTTCTCGGCGAGATCAACAAAATGGACATAGGCCCGGCAGGACTGGGCGGAAAAACGTCCGCGCTGGGGCTTAATATCGAAACATATCCGACGCATATCGCAGGAATGCCTGTTGCGGTGAATATCTGCTGTCATGCCTGTCGTCACAAGGAAGTTACAATTTGAGGGGAGCGTCAAAAATGAAAAAAATAACATTTCCGATCACGGAAGAACAGCTTAAAGATCTTCGCTGCGGCGACAGAGTCCTTGCAAGCGGATATCTCTACACGGCGAGAGACGCCGCCCACAAGAGAATGTACGAGCTTCTTTGCGAGGGAAAGGAGCTTCCGATCGACGTTGACGGTCAGACGATCTATTACGTAGGCGCTGCGCCCGCGAAGCCCGGATATGCGGTCGGTCCGTGCGGCCCTACATCTTCTTACAGAATGGATAAATACGCTCCGTCTCTTCTTGACCGCGGTCTGAAAGTTATGATCGGGAAGGGAACGAGAAGCGGCGAGGTCATCGAGTCTATGGTAAAAAACGGCGCGGTATATCTTGCTGCAATAGGCGGCGCGGCGGCACTGATCGCAAAAAGCGTCAAAAAAAGCGAGCTTGTTTGTTACGAAGATCTGGGAACGGAAGCTATCTATCGCTATGAGGTAGAGGACATGCCGCTCATCGTTGCGATAGACTCAAAGGGAAACAATGTTTACGTCAGATCAAGAGGTACGGAATGCTGAAAGAAGGAGAACATCTTGAACCGCTTGGAAACGGTATCAAAGTAATAGTTTCCGAGGAATATCATTTTTCGACCGATACGATACTTCTGGCTGATTTTTCCGCTCCGAAAAAACACGAAAAGGTCATTGAACTCGGTTCGGGCTGCGGAACTATATCTCTGATCTGGTGCAGAAATATTCCGCCGAGATCTATCACGTCCGTTGAGATACAGTCCGAAGCTGCGGATATGATCGAAAGAAGCGTAAGTCTTAACGGACTTGACGAAAAAATAAAAGTATTGAACGCCGATCTCAAGGAACTTAACGGACTCGTCGAATTCGGATCGTTCGACATGGCGGCGATGAATCCGCCGTATAAAATAGGCGGCGGGGGGATCGTAAACCCCGAAAAACAGAAACAGATCGCGCGCCATGAAACGGAATGTACCCTTGACGATATAACCCGGACTGCCACGAAGCTTCTGCGCTTCGGAGGGAGATTCTGCATCTGTCAAAGACCCGAAAGGCTGACGGACGTTCTTCTGTCAATGAGAAATTCGGGGATAGAGCCAAAAAAACTGAGATTTGTGCAGCAAAGGAAAGAAAAAGCCCCGAAGCTGTTTCTTGCGGAGGGCAGACGCGGCGGAAATCCCGGCGGTCTTGTGACGCTTCCGACGCTGCTCATCGAGGGAGATAATTTTGAACTTTCGTCCGAAATGATAAATATCTACGGAGATTATAAGGAGAAGTATATATGAGCGGAATTTTGTATGTTGTTGGAACGCCGATCGGAAATCTCGGAGATCTTTCCCCAAGAGCGGTCGAGGTTCTTGAAAGCGTTGACTTCATCGCGGCAGAGGATACGAGAGTGACGCTCAAGCTTCTGAATCATTTTCAGATAAAAAAGAATATGATAAGCTATTTTGAACACAATAAACGCGAACGCGGAGAGATAATCTGCCAAAGGATAGAAAACGGCGAGAACTGCGCGATAGTGACCGACGCAGGTATGCCGTGTATTTCCGACCCGGGGGAGGAACTTGTGAAGCAGTGCGCCGAAAAAGGGATAAAAACCGTCGTTGTTCCCGGACCGAGCGCAGTGATCTCGGCTCTTGCCGTTTCGGGTCTTTCAACGGGCCGGTTCACCTTTGAAGGCTTTTTGAGCACAAACAAAAAAAGCCGTCTTGACCACCTTGAACAGCTGAAAACGGAAAAACGAACCATGATTTTCTATGAAGCGCCTCATAAACTGTCGTCAACGCTTAACGATCTTTTCAAGGCTTTCGGAGACCGAAAAATCTCAATTGTCCGTGAGATCACGAAAATTCATGAAGAAGTCATCAGAACCACACTTCAAAAAGCCGCCGAAGATTATGCGGACGGCTCGCTCAAAGGGGAGATCGTTCTGGTTCTTGAAGGTGCGCCCGAGGATATCGACAAGATCGAATACACTTTGGACGACGCAGTCAAGCTCGCAAAAAAATTTCTTGAAGACGGATATCCCGTTTCGGAAAGCGCGAAACAGGCGGCAAAAACAACGGGATTCCGAAAAAACGAAATATACAAGCTGCTGACGGAGCAGTGATATTATAAGTATAAATAAGCAAATTTGAAAACTGCAAAAAAAGCTTGATAGCGGACAATTAAGGCGATACCGCCCCGTAGAAATATGTTCACAGATTTTCACTCACTCCAAGACGCCGATCTGTCATAAAGTTATTTTATAAAAAATATAATGATAGAAAGTAGCTTTGCGGAGATGAGATGTTTGTTTAGGATAGATTTTACTTCATCGGTAAAGAAAAGTATAACCTTGACCTTTTTTTCGCTGTTTCTGCTTTCATGCATATTTCTTCTGATGATCGGAAGCACGTTTCACACGCCGGCTCCTCCCGATCTTTTCCTCGGAACGGACAACAGCGCGGAAACCACCGTTCAGAGAATCAGCTTCCTTGGCAGACTCGGATATGCCGTAAATTCGTCAAGCGAAGAGCAGGAGAATATCAGGATCCCCGTTGAGTTCGGCGATGTTTACGAAAAATACAACGAACTTCAAAAACAGTGCGGAACGGATCTTGAGGACTATCGCGGCGCGGAATGCGTGAGGTATACATATACGGAAACGGACAGTGATTTCAGATTGAATCTTATCGTTTATGAGGGAAGAGTGATCGGGGGCGATTACTGCACTGTTGCATTGGACGGAGAGATGTATCCTCTCGGAAAGAAATCGGAGAATTAAGGTGACACCGCACAAAGACTGCCTAACGACTTTGTGCGGTGTCGATTTAATGGTCGAAGTAATGGTCATGAATAGCATTTACAAGTTACCTTTAAGGCAACACCGCACAAAGACCGTCTAACGGTACCCCAAGGGCATTTGCAGCACAATCCAATCAGCCTGCGCCTTGCGGCTTGA
>CACYDE010000047.1 GCA_902773045.1 uncultured Ruminococcus sp.
GGGCAACATCCTGCATTTCGGAACCTTGCCCGCGTATGTTCCGCAGTTGGTCGCCGAGCTGCTTGACTGGACAGAGCATGACGAGAACCCGCTCCTGATCAAGAGCTGTGTGTTTCACTATGAGTTCGAGCTGATACATCCGTTCTCCGACGGCAACGGAAGAGTCGGCAGACTGTGGCATACGCTCCTGCTCTCCAAATGGAATCCGTTGTTTGCGTGGGTGCCGATCGAGTCGATCATCCACGACAGACAGAGCGAATACTATCAGGTGATCAACGAATCAAACCAAGCGGCAGACTCGACAAAATTCATTGAGTTTATGCTTTCGGCAATCAAATCTGCATTGCTGGAAGTTGGCGTTGCAGCTCCGATAAAACCCAAAGCGGAAGTACGAGAGCAAGCAGTGCTTAATTACCTTTCTGAGCATGAAGATATCTCCAACAGCGATGTTCGGGAATTGCTATCCGTTTCCTCCGCTACTGCCAACAGGGTGCTCAACGATATGGCAGACAGAGGTTTGATAACGCGCTTTAGAAAAGGCAAGTCTTGGGCGTATCACAAAATGAATTTTTGACAGGAGTATGATTAGAAAATGGATGCCATTCAGATTGAACTTTTGGAAGAACATAAATACGTTGATTCTATATGCCGTGATATGCTAAACGCTGAAAAAGGAGTCACTGCCTACATAGAGCAAATGGAAGCAACGCCACATGCTATACGGTACAAAATTGCAGGTTGGGATGATGATTACAGAAAGCTCAAACATATCCGTTGGCTTCGCAATCAAATCGCCCACAACACAGGGGATGTGGAATGTACGCCGTCGGATGTGGCTTGGCTCAAAGCATTTCACAACAGGCTTTTGACTCAGAATGATCCTTTAGCTGATGCTTACCGTATCATGCGTGAAACGCAGAATCGTGTAAAAGTGCAGACTGCAAAATCGACTCCGGTAATGATTGAGCAGGAAGATTTCTCATATGATCACGGTTACTCAAGCAGATGGCGAAAAGTCTTGATTGCAATCGCAAGCGTTGCAGTGCTTGCCGTGGTAGCGGGCGTTATCATATGGCTTTTCAATGCGAAATAAACAGACAGCAACAGGCTCGGCAGTAGATCATTACGCCGAGCCTGTGTTGTTTTTGTTCGTGTTTCTGCCGAGAAATTTCCTTCAATTCCTCGATTGCAACATCCGGATCCATCGTGTGTAGCATCATGTAGTTGCGTTTCATAGCGGCGGCAGAGGTTTGTCGGATTTGTTATCAGTGTCTGTATACGCTTTGATCTATAAAACATATCATAATAACAAATATTTAGCACGTGTTATACTAATAATCTATTTTTGTCTATAACCTTATATCATTGAGTTAAATAATTATTGATATAGATAAAAGTTATAAATTTATTATATCACTTGAAAAAAATATAGTTCTATTGTATGATAATAATATATCAATTCTAAGATTCAAGGAGAAATGTAGAATGGACTATATTTTAAGGAAGTTTGAAGCCTCTATTAAAATAACAAAACAGGGTCAAACGGAAAGATTTAACTATTTAAAAGCAAGAATAGAGTATGTTTTTTATTTATTATTAGGATATACTTGGAACAAGCACAAAAATGAAATTGAATCTTCAGAATTAACATTTTTTTCTGACTCATTAGACGATAAGCTTGCTTTAGGGAGAATAATTAACTTCATAAAGAAATTTGATAAAAAGAGAGAAGTATTAACTAGCAATACTGAAATAATACTGAATGACTACAATGAATATCGCAAGCAAAACCTTGGACATGGGTATACATATAATAGTGCAGATGCAGAGGAAAAACTGAATAGTATTTTTCAGCGATTGTGCAACAATGTTGATTTGCTTAAAAGTGAGACGGACATCATTATTGTAACAGAAAAAAACGAAGAAACATGGGGCGGATATTGTGTTTCCTCGGATGCGCAGTTCCCAGAATTGTGGAGCTGTCCAAAAAGTATTATCAGTAATTGTACGCCTTCGTGTGTGTTCTATAGATTTAATGGGCTGTCGAATGATTATTTTCAGCTTTCTCCTTTTATCTTTATAAAAAAAGATGCAGGAACGAATCTTGATTTTTATATGTTTTTCACCAGCAAAGATATGCCTGAAGGTCAAGCAAAATATACCAATCTTTTTGAAGATGGTAAAGAGAATTTTGAAATTCCTCAACTCACAGAAATGATCATCGTTGACAACTATCGAAAGAGAAGCGGATCCGGAGTATATATAAACTTGTTTGATACAAACTATAAAAAATTTGTTGATGTCGGAGTTCGGGAAACGGTCGATAAATTTGTTAGGAATAACAAAGCACATGTTACTGCTGTGTTATCTGGTAATGGCGGTGTAGGTAAAACGGCATGTGCGCAAAAAGTTTGTATGGATTTGTTTAGCGATAAAAGTCGACCATATAAATTTATTGTTTTTGCGTCAGCTAAGGATAGAAGATTTGATGAAAAGATAGGAAAAATTGAGGAAATAAAGTCGAGGGTTAACAACTTTTATGATGTTATAGTTACTATTTATAGGACACTTAAAGACAAAGAACCCGATTTTTCCAGCGAAAGCTCGGAATCTTTTACTGAGTTTGTAGATTCATTTTGTGAAGGTAAAAGCGGAGAAAAGGTTTTGTTAGTTGTAGACGACTTTGAAACGTTTGATAATGAAGAAAAAGAAAAAATCGCTGCTTTTCTGGGAAATTTAGATATAAATATACACAAAGTTATTGTTACCACCCGCAATAGCGCGTTGATTGACGGATATAAAATACAAACAGATTCATTTGATGAAGATGGAACTGAAAAGTTTATTAGGGCAAAAATCGAAGAATTATATCCACAACAACTAGAATACTTTAATGAGTATATTAAAAGTGAAGAAAACAAAGAGAGAGTGCATTTTGTTACAGATGGTGTTCCGATATTTATGTTACAATGGATTCATCTTTATGCACAAGATCATAAAAATATTCTTCATGAAAAAAACCTATATTCTCGTGAAGATGCGATAAACTTTTTAGCAGGACGAGTATATAATTACTTTAAAGACGATGCGAAAATACTTTATGCCGCTTTGTCAAAGGTTGCAAAAAAAGGAAATCTATTTGTAAAAGATACATTAAAAAGTGTATGCGAGAAATCAATACGATTTAATACATTTGAAGATGCGTTTGATGAGTTAGTAACGATGAATGTTGTTGAACAATGCGACAATTCTCAAAATACATTTCGTGTGTATAATGAAAGTTATATGGATGATATGGCAGAACGTTTTTCCAAACTTCCTGAGCCCACAAGAAACTCTATTACAAATAAGTTAACTCAAAATTTAGGAGGAAGGGTTAATTTGTCTCCATATGACAGCTTGTTGGAGGAAGCGAAGTCTGCGTATAATCGAGGCTCAGTCAACACAGCAGAATCCACCTATCGTCAAATAATAAAGAATTCTGACTTTCCAATCGAAAAGCGTGTTGAAGCGTTATTGCAATTACTAGTAATGTTTACAACAAATGAACGATATATCGATGCAATAAACGCGTTTAATGAATTCAAAGAGTTTTCAGATAATCCTAAGGTGGTTGAACGTTATATATGGACTTTGTGGGGGTGTACAGCAGACGATCAAAAGATATTGTGTCAGAAAACAGTGTTTGATTTTCTTAATAATTATTTACAGAAACATGGATCTGTTGACGCAGTTACTCTCTCTACGTATGCGCTGGGAGCGACGTTTTATTCAAAATATGTGTCTCTATATCTTCAAAACAATAATGGAGAATTGAAAAAAGCCTTTCGTTATTGCTATCGGGTATATCAGTATGTATATACGTTATCAAACGATGAATTCAAAAAGCAAATTTTGGGTATTAAGACTATCAAGCAGAATACTGATACAGCGATAATTCAAGGTTTCGATATCTCTGCTAAACTATACGCGACAGATGAAACCTACAAAAAACAAATGCTTGAAATTGCTGGTTTCTACAATAATAGATATCCTCAAAACACTACAAATCGTAAACACATAACTAATACTTTGAGCAAAATGGGGATGAGTGTAAATGATATAACAAAAATTCAAAACAAAACGAACGAACAGAATGTGATTCCATTAGAAGAATTGTACTCTTTTTCTTATTTGTATTCCAAGAAAAACCAGCAGACAGGGGGTATTTGGGGTTATCTTGGAACTGTTAACTTGGATGATCAACAGATTAAGGCGCTTTTGCATATTAAAGAATGTGCTCAAAAATACATTTCACCAGAAGAAATGCTGGATTTTGAGCAATACATACAGAACAATACTATCAAGGTTAAATTAAAGCAAACTGATAAAGGCTGGAGCGCATCACTTATTGGTGTTTCTCCTTCGTTTGATGATTATCTAA
>CACYDE010000048.1 GCA_902773045.1 uncultured Ruminococcus sp.
CGACGCACAGATCAAAGCCGTTTCAAAGCTTTTTATTTCCGCAAAACATGCGGTCTGAATCAAAAAGTATATCACCAGATCTATTGCGGCGAACGCACCGATTCTCGAATCCTTCATCACCCCAAACATTTTTTCACAGCCTCAGTTAATTCAAAAAAAATATAGAGTTAACGGGATATTTATTTTTTAAGGAAATGCAAGCATTTCCTTAAGTTGATGACATTACCCTTCTTCCTTGAGGCAGAAGGGGGCTAAGGTAGGCGTGGGCTTCGCCCACACCTACCGGGGGCGAAGCTCCCCGAACCCCTTGTTCACTCTAACCAACTCTTTTTTCTTAAGGAAGCGAGGGCTTCAGTTTTTTGGGAGCAAAGCTTCCCAAATCCCCTTACATAGCTATTCAAAACTGTATTTCTACAGTTTTGAAGATTGAGTTTATAGGCATAAATCCTTTATTTATGTGGGAAATTTAAGTTATATTAAAGAAACGGAGAAATTGATTCCCCGTTTCTTTATGTATTATCATTTTTACCGCATAACGCGCATACGCTCCGGATCCGCGCTTGTAAGAAACTATTCTTCGTATTTTCTTATGAGAAGAGCATACGATCCGATTTCCTTATATCTTTTTTCAACAAGCGCTTTGTCATATTTTGCTACGTCACTGTAGGATAATGGATCACAGAAATAATAATATTTTTCATCATAACCCATCAGCACAACACAATGCTCATTAGCATGCCATCTATATTTTTGATCGGTAATTTTTCCGTTTGAATCGACTGTATACCAACTGCCGGTTAGAGCGGAATCTCCCAAACCTATCGTTATCCACACCATAACGGGAATATCCTGAGTGACATATGTTTTCGCGATGAAGTCAAGTGGAAGACCATCGACGCTTTCTGTGTAGAGATCATCATAGCCATAGTTTTTTATCATCTCTTCTATCACGGGAGGATAACAGCCGAATCCGCTGCTTTTATGCGGATCTCCTATAAAAGCCTGAAACGGTGTTTTTCCGTAGAGCTTTCCGTCCTTGGTCACCTTCAAATTTGCCATTGGAATTTTGGAAAGCATTTCATTATAGGAAATATTGTCTTTTCCATAGTAATTAAGTACGGTTCTTGCGCTTACGATCTCGCAGCCGGTTGGCATTTCGGCAAACTGAGTGTAGTGCTTCATCTTTATTTCATACTTTTTCGGAGGATATTTTGTCTGAAGCGGCTCATCTGATTGATCGCTGTCGACACTCTTTTCGCTTTGATTTTTATTTTCGGAATCGGATTTTCTATCATTTATTTCGGAATCAGAAGAATTTTTAATCTTGTCACTTGAAACGTCTGAGTTTTCGTGTGACTCTTTCTCCGAAGGCTTATCCGAATCCGTTGATCTATCTTCATCCGACTCGGCATGATTATTTTCCGAGTCGTTCCCGGAATCCGAATCTCTTTCCGAAATTCCGGCTTTTTCCGAAGAATCGCTTTCCTTATTTTTCTCCTTTATTGATACATCATACTCATATGTTTCGCTGTCATGATCCGGTGACGAAGCAGTTTCCGGAGGTATATACTCACTATCGGTTTGATCGTAAACAATCCTTTCCGGTTCCGCAGTTTCCGCTGCGTCAATAATATCTGCAGGTTCCGCAGTTTCCGCTGCGTCAATAATATCGGCAGTTGAAAGCGACAGATCGGACATTATCACGGGTTTCTCGGGAACCTCTATATTTCCCGTGGAAGCATTGACAGCAAACAAGGCAGCCGTTCCGACAAGAACAGCCGCGGCCGCAGCAACAATATCCTTATACTTGAATTTTTTAAAAAAATTCACAGCCGCAGCCTCCTTTTTACCCGTTTATTTTTCTGTATAGCTTCGATCAGTGATTACTTAAGGCAATACCGCGCAGAGATTGTGCCGAAGATGCGCAGTAGATTTTTATCAAGAGAGTGCATAAAAACGCCGCAGGAATACCGGCGTACCCCAAAGGCACGCGCCAATGGGCGTATTTCAAGGTGGTTTTGTGTACTATCTTGGTCAAAAGATCAAGCAGATTCGGTGCAGGGTGCCGGCAGC
>CACYDE010000049.1 GCA_902773045.1 uncultured Ruminococcus sp.
TGCTGCTGGCACCCTGCACCGAATCTGCTTGATCTTTTTCCGTCATAGTACACAACACTCCCTTGAAATACGTCAGTATTCCTGCGGCTTCTTTATGCACTCTGACGAAAAAATCTACTGCGCATCTTCGGCACAATCTCTGTGCGGTATTGCCTTAAAAATCATGATCTTTTGTGAGTATATTATTAAACAATTATAATTCCTCTCGATTATTAATTATATCACGTTTGCACAAAAAATCAACGAAAAATTTTAAATTTTAATAAAATTAACTCATTGCACTAAAAACAAGCGTCCCGTTTGGTATTATTGCATAAAATATTTTGCTGAATGTGTATAAGTTATTAATAATATATAGAAAATTTTAATGTGTATTGCCTTGCATATAAAGAAAATAACTTAAACTTTCACACCGATAACAGCCCTCAACCTAAATGCCAACAGAACAATTAAGTAAATAATTTCAACCAAACGTCATTGCGGTTCGAGAATAAAAAATATCTTCCGGCATATAAATTTATTAAACAACCAAATCGGAGGGACGTTCTATGAAAGTTTTTATTTTAACGAGAAAGCGGCTTGCCGTGATAGGCGCCGCGCTCGCCGTAGTTCTTTGTCTGGGAATATTCGGCGTTTCGAACAGTGAGACGGCAGTTGCGGCGAATGCTTCTCAGCGAAGTATCCCGATCTACTGCGTGGATACGGACGAGAAAAAGGTCAGCATAAGCTTTGACGCGGCATGGGGTAACGAACAGACGCAGAGTCTTCTTGATACGCTTGAAAAATATAATGTCAAATCAACATTTTTTCTGGTCGGCGATTGGGTCAGAAATTATCCCGATGATGTGAAAAATATAGCCAAAGCGGGTCATGACGTCGGCAATCATTCAAATACACACCCATACATGACAAAGCTTGACGAAAACGGTATAAAAAGCGAGATAGAAACCTGTAATTCGGAGATCGAAAAGCTGACGGGGAAAAAACCGACTCTGTTCAGACCGCCTTACGGAGATTATGACAATAACGTTGTTGACACGATAAGAGGTCTTGGAATGTACTGCGTTCAATGGGACGTTGACTCTCTCGACTGGAAAGGTCTTTCCGCCGAGGAGATGTGCAGCAGGATAAAGAATAATATAAAAAGCGGTTCGATCGTTCTTATGCACAACGGCGGTGAAAATACCCCCAAAGCGCTTCCGCTGATAATTGAAAGTATCCGTGATCTGGGCTATGAGATAGTTCCGATATCCGAGCTTCTTCCGAAAGGCGACTACACAACGGACCACACGGGAATGATGATCCCGAGCGAAAGATCCTCGGATAGTTCGTCCCCGAAAACGGGATCGGATAAGGAAAAGGAAAAGACCCGTCAGACTGCGGCGGAGATGGAAACGGCTTCAAGCGAAAACGATTCGGAAACAATGCTTTCTTCGGATTCCGATTCGGACGCGGATATGATCTCGTCTTCGCCAAAAAGCCGCTCAACGACTTCAAAAACCACCTCCTCATCGAGCGGAGAAACATCGACGAGTCCCGGGCTGAAAGGAGAACTTGAGAATCTGATAAACGGAAACAGAAAGAAAAAATAGCATAGGCAGAACCGCACGATCTCTATGCGGTATTGCCATAAAATGAACATAAATGAAGTCCGCGGTGCTTTTCGGCACGGCGGACTGGTTTATGGTTTATCCGTTAATTCAAGGACATAGTCGGCAGAAACATTATAGAGTCTGCATATATCAACCAGCTTGTCGATCGGAAGACTTCTTTTCCCGGATTCGTAAAGCTGATATTGCTGACGTGTAATTTTTAACGCGTTGGCAACGTTTTCTTGTTTTAAGTCATGATCCTCTCTAAGGTCTTTGAGTCTTTTTAAGTACATAGTTAAAACACCTTTTCTTTTTATTTTACTATGGATTTAAAAAATACACTTGACACGCATTCAAATGAATGCTAAAATAACCCTAAAGAGCATTCGTTTGAATGCAAACATAATTTGAGGAGATGTTATTATGAAAAAAATTGCAGCGGTTTTATGCTGTCTGCCTATTGCGTTAAGTATGTCGGCTGCAAGTCTGACGGTGAACGCAGATCAAACGGAGGACTCCCGGGCAGGCGTGACGGTTGACGCAGAATCGAGCGGAGAGACTCTCGAGTCGGGAGGGTTTACGTTTGATCTTTATTCTTATTCTTATAAAGCAACGGCAAGGATATCAGGTTTCAATCAAAAATTTTATGCGGCGCGCGTAAATCCCGACTACGAAACGAACCATACGCTAATTTTCCCCTCCGAGGTCGAGGGCGGCGACGGAACAAAATATCAGGTTACAAGCATTGATATTGGTGGTCCTTACAGCGCCGGTTGGAAAGACGGCAAAGACGCTAATACGTTCACAAAGGTTATTATACCAAAAAGTGTAGAAAAAATTAACCTGACATTTAGGGAGATGACGAATCTTGAATATGTATCCTTTGAGGAAGGCAGTAAGTTGAGTTCTTTGGATTCGATTGCTTTTGAAGACTGTACAAATCTCAAACGTGTGGGTATCAATGGATCGGACAAACTCCCTGATTTAACTGGAATTGGTTATTATGCATTTAAAAACTGTAAAAGTTTAAAAAGCATTGAGATACCTGCCGGTGTAGGGTTAATTGATTCTGAGACGTTTTACGGTGACGAATCGCTGGAGACAGTCGTTTTTCAAACTTATAAGGATGGAGAAAATGCAGGGAAAAGTAATCTCTGGCAGATTAGTTACAGTGCTTTTGAAGGATGCAGCAGCTTGAAGAATATAGAACTTCCTGTTTCCACAAATTCCAACGGATATGCTATTTTAAGCTCATGTTTTAAAGACACCGCTTTGACCGGCATCAATATCCCCGAATGCGTAAAATCGGTTGGAGAAGAAGCTTTTGCAGGCACAAAGCTTGACCAAAACGGATTGACCGTTCTTGACGGAAAGTCAAAGGGTGAATCCTACGGCATAGCATTCTTCGGTAAAACCACTAAGATCGACGAAAATGCTTTCGGTGACGTTAAACCCACGGTCGCAGGTTATGATAATTCCAATGCCGACACATTTGCTTTTAACCATGATCTTAAGTTTGTATCCCTCGGCGACTGGAATCCTTATGTTTTTCCCGTCATCGGCGATATTGACGGAGATAAAGAGATCACATCCTATGACGCCATTACGGTTTTACGTATGTCTATCGGCGCAGACGAATACAATGACGATATGATAAAGATCATTGATGTTGACGAGGACGGTGAGATCACTGCCAATGATGCCATTATTATACTTCGAGCAAGTATAGGGTTGTAAAACTTTAATCTATGTTTTTTATAAACGGCAGCAAAAATAAGGTTGAAAAATAAAATTGAAAAAATAAATGTTTTTATTCCGTTCGAATATTGGTAAATCTTTCGGACGGAATTTTTATATTTCCGTGCATTAGCGTATAAAATATATAATTTTCGAAAACTTTTTATTTATTACTCCGAAAAAATAATAATACGTTGACTTTTCTGTTTTTAAGTGATATAATTAACATCACAGAAAACCTACTAAGTTGATATGAAAAGAGTGATTTAATGAGCTTTTCATTCGAAAAACTTCTCAGATGTAATTTCAGATTCGGACGATGTTGATTTTTAAGACAAACGCATGGGAGTGATAATATGACAGAACAGGCAATTGAAACGCGATGTATTCACGGAAACGTGACTGAAAAAAATCAAAACGAAAACCGCGCGGTGAGCTTTCCGATCTATCAGACGGCAACTTTTTCCCACATAACACCGGGACACAATGAAAGCGGATTTGACTACACAAGAGAGTCAAATCCCACGAGAAGCCGCACGGAGGAGATCGTGGCATCGCTGGAGTCTGCGGATCAGGCGATAGCTTTTTCTTCCGGCATGGCGGCGATCAGCGCGTGTATGGAATTGTTTTCACCGCAGGACAATATTATCTGTTCGCAGGATCTTTACGGCGGAGTTGTTCGGCTGCACAATATTATATCCCGAAAAAACGGATTGGATATATCTTATGTCGATACAAGTAATATTGAGAATATCGAAAAGGCGGTCACTCCCCGTACGCGCGCGATATACATCGAAACTCCCGGCAACCCTATGATGTGTGTGACAGATATCAGATTGTGTTCCCGGATCGCCAAACGGTTCGGAGCGCTACTGATCGTTGACAATACGTTTCTTTCTCCGTATTTTCAGAATCCGCTGAAGCTCGGAGCGGATATCGTTATTCACAGCGGCAGTAAATTTCTTTCGGGTCATAACGATACCATTGCAGGGTTTGTCTGTACCAATAACAAAGAGATCGGTGAGAAACTCAGGCTGATCTCGAAAACGACAGGCGCAGCGCTTTCGCCGTTCGACAGCTGGCTTGTCATGAGAGGGATCAAAACCCTTTCGGTCAGAATGGAGCGTCAGCAGGAAAATGCGCGGAAAATAGCCGAGTGGCTGCTGTCTCAAAAGGAAATCGCAACGGTGTATTATCCGGGGCTTGATTCCAAGCTTCCCGAAGGACAGATGAGCGGAACAGGCAGCATGATATCTTTTGAAACGGAAAGTGAAGCGGCGGCGCTCGCGATCCTTAAAAATGTGAAACTCATCACCTTTGCCGAAAGTCTGGGAGGCACGGAAACACTTATTACTTACCCTATGGTGCAGACTCATGCCGACGTTCCCGAAGAGGTCAGAGAACGGATAGGGATAAACGCACGTTTGCTTCGCCTTTCGGTCGGTCTTGAAAATGCCGATGATATTATATCGGATCTCAAAGCGGCACTCCGGGGAAAGTTATCAACATAAGCAAATGCTTGCATTTCCTTAAGAAAAATATCCCATTAACTCCATATTGTTTTTTGGATTAACAGAGAAAACGCAAACGTTTTTTCGTTAAGCTGATGATGTTGGATTCTCAGGGGGAATTAGTAAGATGAAGTATGATTTTGACACGATAATTGACAGAAGAGGAACAAGCTGTCTGAAATATGACTTTGCGGAGAAACGCGGCTATCCAAAGGATATTCTTCCGCTGTGGGTCGCCGATATGGATTTCCGCACCGCGCCCGAGATACTGCAGGCGCTTCATAGATCCGTCGATCATGGGATATTCGGTTATACGAATCCTCTTGACGATTATAAAGAAACGGTGATCGGCTGGTATGAACGCCGCTTTGATTGGAAACCGGAAAAGAATTGGCTGGTCAACACTCCGGGCGTTGTTTTTGCAATATGTACGGCGATCAGGGCATTTACCCGAGAAGGTGACGCGGTGCTGATACAGCCGCCTGTTTACTATCCGTTTTTTTCCGCAGTCACGGAAAACGGAAGGGTTCTTGTCGAAAATGAACTTGTTCGGGGTCAAACGCGATATGAAATAGACTTTGATGACTTTGAGGAAAAAATACGCAGCAGGAATGTTAAGATGTTTATCCTTTGCTCTCCTCACAATCCCGTCGGACGCGTCTGGACGCAGCGGGAACTGCAGAGGATCGGAGAAATATGCGGAAGATATAACGTTATAGTTGTATCCGATGAGATCCACAGCGATTTTGTGTATGAGGGTCATCATCATACGATATTTACGCAGGCGGCACCCGAACTTGCGGATCGTTCGGTCATCTGCACTTCGCCGAGTAAATCATTTAATATGGCAGGACTCCAAGTCTCCAATATATGGATAAAAAACAACAGTATTCGTGCCGCGTTCAAGCGCGAACTTTCATCCGCAGGCTACAGTGAAGTCAATGCCCTCGGGTTGGCCGCCGCAAAGACGGCGTATTCGGACGGAGAGCATTGGTTTGAACAATGTCTCGGATATATCAAAGAGAATCTTGATTTCACAAAAGAATATTTAAAAAAATACATTCCACAGGCAAGGCTCGTTGAGCCGGAGGGAACCTACTTCGCATGGATAGATTTTTCGGCATTGAAACTCGGCGGAAAGCCGCTTGATGATCTAATTGTCAAAAAAGCTGGTCTTTGGCTTGATTCGGGTCGTATTTTCGGAGAACATTCGGAAACATTCCAACGGATCGTCCTTGCCTGTCCTAAACAAACGCTTGCGTCTGCACTCGAAAAGCTGCGGCGCGCAATCGAAACCGATGCCTAAAGTAAACAACCTGTCAAAGCACATCAGAGATGATCCAATTTTACATTAGGCTGAGGAATCGGTATGAAACGGAGGAATTCACATGAGTGATTTTGAATATGAAATTATAAACGGGAAAAAGATCAGAGTACGACCGCGCGAGGTGGTTTCCGAGATCGACGAAAACGGTTATTTCCATCGTCAGGAAAATCGTTTTGCCACGGGCTTCGGCGAAGGCAAAAATCCGATCGAAAAAGGCCGCTATCGTCTGATATGGGCGAAGCTCTGCCACTGGTCGAACCGCGCGTCGATCGTGCGCGAGCTGTTGGGTCTGGAGGACGCCATAAGCGTTAATATGGTCAATCAGCAAAAGCATGAAAAAAATCTCGGCTGGGAGTTTGTTTATGATGAGAACAATACTGATCCTGTCCTCGGGATTCAGTTTCTCAGCGAAGCATATTATGCAGCCGATAATGAATACACCGGCCGCACGACCGTACCGGCGCTGATAGATGTTAAAACCGGAAAGGTGGTCAACAACGATTATCATCGGCTGACAAATTACTTCGAGGTCGATTTCAGAGAGTTTCACAAGAAAGGCGCGCCCGAGCTTTATCCCGAAGAACTTCGCGGAGAGATCGACGCACTTAACGACTGGCTTTTTGACAATGTGAACAACGGCGTTTACAAAACGGCATTCGCACGTTCTCCCGAAGCGTTCTGGGACGCGTACAATGCGTTTTATGCGGCGCTGGACATTTTGGAGGAGCGGTTGGAAAACCGCAGGTTCCTGTTCGGCGACTATATCACCGACAGCGATGTGAGATTATACGTTACTCTGGCACGGCTGGATATAAGGTATACCCACCAGCTTGGTCATGTAAAGAAGCCGCTGTTTGAATATAAAAACCTTTGGGGTTACGCAAGGGATCTTTATCAGATACCTGCGTTCGGAAACAATACATATTTCAAGAGCTTTGCCAATCCTAAGAAAAAGGAAGGCAGACTGATGGAGGGATTTAACGCAAGATTCCTCGACGAGATAGATTTCGATAAATACTGGGGCGCGCCGCACGGAAGAGCCGTTTTGTCGGGCGACCCGGGAAACAAGTGGAAAGCGGAGGTGTGATATATGGCGGAATATATTGAAGTGAACGGACGCCGGATCAGAGTGCGTCCGACGGAAACAGTGAGTGAGGTCGACGAGTACGGCAATTTTCATCGTCAGCCAAATCATTTTACAAAAGGTTTCGGAGAGGGGCAGAATCCCGTCGAATCCGACAGATACATTCTCTTTTGGGCGAAGGGCTGTCACTGGTCAAACAGGGCGTCCATCACTATCGAGCTGTTAGGACTTAATGACGCGGTCAAAACCGAGATCGTGGGCAGAACGTTCGGCAGGGAAAAAGATCTCGGCTGGGAATTTGTCAATTCACCCGACAATATCAATCCCGAAACGGGAGCACAGTTTCTCAGCGAGCTGTACTTTAATTCAGACCCGGATTATGAGGGAAGAGCCACCGTTCCGGCATTCGTTGACTACAAAACCAAAAAGGTCGCAAACAACGATTACAACCGGCTGACTAACTTCCTTGAAACGGCTTTTCGTCCGTTCCATAAAAAGAATGCGCCCGAGCTTTATCCCGAAGAACTGCGTGACGAGATCGACAAACTCAACGACTGGCTTTTTGACAACGTGAACAATGCTGTGTATCGTGCTCAGTTCGCCCAGAGCCTTCAGGCATTTTCGGACGCTTACGAAACTTTTTTCGCCGGACTTGAAGCGATGGATAAGCGGCTGGAGAATAACCGTTTCCTTTTCGGCGATTACGTTACCGACAGTGATATCAGACTTTTCGTGACATTGGCGAGGTTTGATGTTTCATATTCGCGTAATATCGGTCCGTGCAAAAAGCGTTTGGTAGATTATGAGAATCTCTGGGGCTATGCAAGAGATCTTTATCAGATCCCGGCTTTTTATCACAATACATATTTTCATGATTTTGCAGCTACGCGCCGCAAGGAGGAACAGGGTGAGGATTACTTCGGTTCAACCTATTACGACCGTATTCTTCCGGCTACAAACTTTGACGTGATCTGGAAAACGCCGACGGGAAGAGAACGTCTGAGCAAAGACCCCGCAAATAAGCTTAGGATAAGGAGATAAGGCATGAATGCGGTCAGAGTAACTAAGCAATGGCAGCGTGCGGCGGTTTATTATGTGAGAGCGAGAGCAATGTGCGATGGGTTCGGCTGTTCTTTCGAAGCGGAATTTCATGACGATACAACCGACAGCGATTATGTTCTGGTTCTTGACGGTGAACGACCCGTTTCGGCGTGCCGGGTTCATTGGCTTGGCGGTGAAGACGCTAAAATAGAGCGAGTGGCAACGCTTTCCGAATACAGAGGAAAGCATTTCGGAAGCTGCGGTATTTCCGAAGCCGAACGCTGGGCAAAGGAGAAAGGCGTTAAGCGTATCTTCATAAATTCCCGGGAGGCGGCGTTGGGATTTTACCAAAAATTAGGATATACGCCCGATTACAGCGAACGTTCGGGCAGCGGTGATTTCCGTTGTGTTATGACGGAAAAATTTTTATAAGTCAAAACCTATTAAAAAGATATGTTTACAGTTGAAAGAGGGAAGAGAGATGGCAGGAATTTACGACAGTATCCTTGATCTGACGGGTCACACACCTCTTGTGGAGTTTCACGAAGTTGAAAAGAAATTCGGCAGCAAAGCGCGGATCATCGGTAAGCTGGAATTTTTCAATCCGAGTTTTTCGGTTAAGGCGAGAGCCGCGCTGAGAATGATCGAGGACGCCGAAAAAAGAGGAGAACTGAAGCCCGGCGGAACGATCATAGAGGGAACAAGCGGAAACACCGGGATAGGGCTTGCGATGGCGGCAGCGGCGAAGGGATATAAAGCGATAATTACCATGCCCGAAAATATGAGCCGCGAAAGGAGAATTATTCTCAAAGCGTACGGCGCGCAGGTGGTTTTAACGCCTGCCGAACTTAATATGGCGGGAGCAGGAGCGAAAGCGGCTGAGCTTGCATTGAATATTCCTGGTGCATATATCCCCGCGCAGGGAAAAAATCCGTCCAATCCTTACGCTCATTACGACACTACCGGTCCGGAGATCTGGAAGGACACAGACGGAAAAGTTGATATTTTCGTTGCGGCATCCGGCACGGGCGGAACGATATCGGGTGCGGGGGCTTATCTGAAGCATAAAAACCCCGAAGTTAAAGTGATAGCCGTTGAACCGAAGGGAAGTCCTGTCCTTTCGGGAGGCGAACCCGGTTTTCATAAAATTCAGGGGATCGGCGGCGGCGCAACTCCGCCCGTTACAAATGAGGAGATATTCGATGAAGTCATCGCGGTTTCCGACGAGGACGCCTATGAAACGGCACGTTTCAGCGCGTCTCACGGGGGAATATTGATCGGTATTTCCGCAGGCGCAGCTTTATGGGCTGCGGCACAGGTCGGAAAACGTGAGGAAAATTACGGGAAAAATATAGTAACGATCATTCCCGATTCGGGAGAGAGATATCTTTCTTCCGATCTGTTTGAATAAATATTTTAACTCAAATTTCCCACATATTATAGCAATCCAATAAAATAATTAGAGTATTGACAAGCGTGGTAAAATATAGGTAGAGGTGATAACCATGTTGAGTCAAGAAAA
>CACYDE010000050.1 GCA_902773045.1 uncultured Ruminococcus sp.
GATTCGGATTTCTGCCATTTATTTTCCCTCCCATCCGCCAAAAGGCAGGAGTTAATCGCATAATTTGCAAGTTTAATTATACAATATAAAATACAATTTTGTCAAGCGTTTTTGAAAAATTTACTAAAAAAACAAAAAATTGTAATCATTATGGCTTAACAACAATATTAACGAGCTTACCCTTGACGTATATCTGCTTAACAATATTCATTGTACCGATCGCCTGAGCCACTTTTACGTCGGCTTTAGCCTGAGCAAGAACCTCATCCTGCTGAGCGTCTGCGGAAACCATGATCTTTGCTTTGATCTTACCGTTGACCTGAACGGCGATCTCGATCGTTTCATCCTTACACTTGGCTTCATCGTAATCAGGCCACTTTGCTTCGGCGATCATTCCATCACCCAGTTTCTGAGCCTCCCAAACCTCTTCGGTCACATGAGGAGCAAAAGGATTCATAAGAATTGCAAAAATTCTCAGTTCCTCTCTCGTAACTCCCTTGTTGACGAGATCGTTGATGAGAGTCATCAAAGCGGCGATCGCAGTGTTGAATTTGATATTCTCGATGTCATCACCGACCTTTTTGATCGTCTTGTGGAAAGCGCTTTCAAGCTCGGGACGAATCTCATTGCTGTCAATAACGTTATTCTGAAGGTTATAAAATCTCTCAATGAAACGTCTGCAGCCTTTGATTCCCTTAGGATCCCACGGAGCGGACTTTTCAAAGTCGCCGATAAACATCTCATAAAGGCGAAGCGTATCGGCGCCATACTCATTCACAACATCATCGGGATTTACAACATTACCTCTTGATTTACTCATCTTCTCATTATTCTCACCGAGGATCATTCCATGGCTGGTGCGCTTTGCGTAAGGCTCGGCTGTGGGAACAACACCGATGTCATAAAGGAACTTGTGCCAGAAGCGGCTGTAAAGAAGGTGCAGAGTTGTGTGCTCCATACCCCCGTTATACCAATCAACGGGTGACCAGTAATCAAGAGCTTCTTTGCTTGCGAGAGCGCTGTCATTATGCGGATCCATATATCTCAGGAAGTACCACGAAGAACCTGCCCACTGAGGCATTGTATCGGTTTCTCTCTTTGCGTCTGCGCCGCATTTGGGACACTTGACATTGACCCAATCGGTAATATTTGCAAGCGGAGATTCACCCGTATCGGTAGGCTCATAGGAATCCACCATCGGAAGTTCAAGCGGAAGCTCGCTTTCATCGAGCGGAACATAACCGCAGCAAGGACAAATAACTATCGGGATCGGCTCACCCCAATATCTCTGACGCGAGAAAACCCAATCGCGGAGTTTGAAATTGACCTTTTCTTTGCCCTTTCCGTTTTCGGTGAGCCATGCTTTGATCTTGACCTTGGCGTCTTCAACGCTCAGACCGTCAAGCATACCGCTGTTGACCATAACGCCTGTGGCGCAGTCGGTGAAAGCTTCCTCTTCGACGTTACCGCCCTTAACGACCTCAATGATCGGAAGACCGAATTTCTTCGCAAATTCCCAGTCACGGGTATCATGAGCGGGAACAGCCATGATAGCTCCTGTTCCGTATGAAACGAGAACATAATCGGAAATGAAGATTGGTATCTCTGTATTGTTCACGGGATTTACCGCACGGACGCCCTTGATGAGAACGCCTGTCTTTTCTTTAGCCATTTCTGTTCGTTCAAAATCGGATTTTTTCGAAGAAGCTTCCTGATAAGCGCGAACCTCATCGATATTCTCGATCTTGTCAGCCCATTTTTCGATGTAAGGATGTTCGGGGGAAACAACCATATATGTAGCGCCGAAGAGCGTATCGGGACGTGTTGTATATACAGTGAGGATATCGCCTGTCGTTGCGGTAAAATCGACCTCTGCGCCCGTACTTCTTCCTATCCAGTTTTTCTGCTGAGTTTTCACTCTCTCGGGGTAATCCACAAGATCGAGATCATCAACAAGCCTCTGAGCATACTCCGTGATCTTGAGCATCCACTGAGACTTGACCTTCCGAACGACCTCGCTTCCGCAGCGTTCGCAAACTCCGTTGACAACCTCTTCGTTTGCAAGAACGCATTTACAGGAAGTACACCAATTGACGGACATTTCCTTCTTATACGCGAGATCATGCTTAAAGAGCTGTAAAAATATCCACTGCGTCCATTTAAAGTAAGAAGGATCGGTTGTATTTATCTCGCGACTCCAATCAAAAGAAATACCGAGGGATTGGATCTGCTTTTTAAATCTTGCGATATTATTTTTCGTGACCTCTGCCGGGTGAATATGATTCTTGATCGCAAAGTTCTCTGTCGGAAGACCGAAAGCGTCCCAGCCTATCGGATAAAGAACATTATATCCCTGCAAACGTCTTTTTCTCGCAACCGTGTCGAGTGCCGTGTAAGGACGCGGGTGACCTACATGAAGTCCCTGACCCGATGGATACGGAAATTCTATGAGCGCAAAGAACTTTTCTTTGACCGAGTTGTTTTCAGCGTGAAAAACGCCCTTCTCTTCCCATCGATCCTGCCATTTTTTTTCTACCTTACTGTGTTCGTATTTCAATGTTAATCCTCTCCTGTTTAATCTTAACTGATAATCAATCTTCCGTCAGAACGTCTGAAATATCGACTTCCTCACCGTCAGCCCACATTCTGTCGAGATCGTAATATTCTCTTGCTTCCTCGGAAAAAATATGAACGATTACATCAACATAATCCAGAAGGATCCATGAATCATTTCTGTGACCTTCGATGTGACTTACATTCTCTCCGAGTTCTTTCAGCTTGTATTCAACTTCATCAGCGAGAGCTTTGACCTGAGTGGAGCTGTGACCGGTTGCGATAACAAAGTAATCAGCGATGACCGAAACGCCGTCAACCTTGATGACTTTGATCTGCGAACCTCTTTTGCTGTCAATTGCTTTTACCGCTTCTTTTGCAAGCTCGATACTTGTCATATATTCAACACCTCTTTTTCAATATTATTTCGACTTGTTATAACTCTTATTCGTTTTAATTACTACTTCATTATAGCAGGCGAGCGAATTCGGATCAATGGCGCAATGTCTTTTTGCAAGATCGGAAATACTGAATGAAAGTCCGAAAGCCATCGCCTCTTCAAGACTTTTTCCGGAAAGCGCTCTCATTTCGTCAACGCCGTCGTAATCTCTTTCCGCGCCGATAAAGTCTGCTATAAAAACACATTTTTCAAGTATGCTCATATTTGCTCTTCCGGAGGTATGATAGCGTATTGCGTTAAAAACGTCCTCATCGTCTATCCCCATAACATCGCGAACAAACGCGGCTCCTGCTATAGCATGCCACAGTTTGGGAGAAGGACGTTCAACGTCATTTAATATTATATTCGAATTTTCAATAATTTTCAACTGTTCGTTTCCTGAAGTTTCCTTAGTTATATCGTGAAGAATACCTGCAAGACGAGCTTTTTCAACGTCAGCGCCGTATTTTTTCGCCAGCTTCTGAGCTTCCGTGGAAACATTAAACGAATGAATATAGCGTTTATCACTCATCCGCGCTTTAAGCACCTTATCAAATCTTTCGTAATTGATCTTCGATTTATCCATAAAAAGATAATTTGCATAAATATACTGTTCGACTCTCGGATCAACAAATTTTGAAAAAACTTCATCATCAAAAACAAGTTTTCTGATTTTACTTGACGAAATATTGCTTTTCTTCAAATCCAATATAACCGTTTCGGCGCCCATTTCCCTGTAAGCTTTTTCTTTTTCCGTGAGGCTCTCGAGATCGTCGCTGTTTCTGGGAACAGTACATATCACTGCAAGCGAAAAAATCTCTTCGGGTTCTTTCCAATCAAGAAGCGTCATGAACATATCCGCGCCCATAATAAGATATATCTCGGCTTCGGGATACATTTCCCTGATCTGACGGAGTGTATCGACAGTATAGCTTTTTCCCTCACGTTTGATCTCAATATCCGAAACCTCGATCTTTTTGTGATCCTCGCTCGCCAGTTTACACATATTCATTCTATGTTCTGCGGAAACCATCTCGCTGTCGCTCTTATGCGGCGGTACTGCTGTCGGAATGAGCAGCAGCTTATCAAGCTTCAGCTTCTTTATAAACGATGAAGCAAGATTTATATGCGCATTATGAACCGGATTAAAACTTCCGCCAAACATACCAATCCTTCTTACCTGTTTCATCTTCTCTCCTTTTTTAACACGTGAAGATAGTTTTCTTGTTACATAACTTTCCGCACCCGACCGAAAGTTAGTCTTTTACGGTCGGTTTTCGACCGGCTTCTTTGAAATACTCGTTCGTCTTTCAAAA
>CACYDE010000051.1 GCA_902773045.1 uncultured Ruminococcus sp.
CAAGCCGCAAGGCGCAGGCTGATTGGATTGTGCTGCAAATGCCCTTGGGGTACCGTCAGGCGGTCTTTGTGCGGTGTTGCCTTAAATACAGCGCAGGGAACTGCCGCGAAAAGCAGCCTGCGAAAATTTATGCATAAAAACATATATACAGATATATTATACAATAATTTCACATTTTTTTAAAGGGTTATTTTTTATAATAGAACTATGCTTTTTTGTGCATTATTACCAAACAGTATTTTACAGCGTCACCTTGTTGTTTCAACGGTTTCACATTTTACGGTAATGTTTGATTTGCAGGTTTTCAGAGCTTCGGAATAAAGGTTCGGGTCGGAATATTTTCTGTAATCACCGAATTTGAGATATCTTCCAAGACTGTAAATGTCACACTGTCTCTCAGTAAGCGATTTTTTCACGCATTCATTTGTTATCATGCCAAGCTTTTCATTAAACAGCCTTTCTATTTCGTCATCGGAAACATAATCGGGATTTTCAAGCACTACAATATCAAGACTGCACACTGCGTCGAAATTCAATATACCGTTAATTTCCTTTGAGACAACTCTTGTTTGACTTTTTGTTACTTTTGCTGAAATTCCGTCAAAGCTTAAAACTGTTCCGTTTTCTATTCCAAGAAGCGTTTTGTAAGTTATAAACTCATTCTTGTCGAGCTTGTAATTTTCATCTTTTCCGAAAACAAGAACAGACGATAGCTTTATCGTGTTATTATCAACGTATATCAAAGAAACCGCGGGAGTGTCGGTAGGATTCATGGACTGATTGATAAAATTTATCACAGTAAACAAATTATCGTTATCCGACTGCGAAGGTGAGATCATGGTCAGCTGATCTATCGGAAGGATATTTCCGGAAACCTCAAGGGTGAGAATATCCTCCGCAGTCGTTTCACTGATGTAAAGGTTCACTGTAGGCCGAGCGTCGCTGTATCCTGTGAAATAATTAAGCAGAGTTTCCATGTCGCATTTCGCCGTTTCAAATCCGATGACCGCCGCAACATTCTGCCCAAGAAAAGGTTCAAGTCCGGAGCTGTTTCTTATGTCGTCAATTGCTTCTCCGATCGAATCACCGACGACCTGAATACATTTATTCTGCTGTTTGTCGCCGTCGGAATAATTGTCTATATATTGGACGGTAACAAAATACTTGTCGTCCACCTTATCTATTCCCACACCCTTGACGATCATTCGATCCTGGATCTGAGTCTGCTGACAGCCGGAAAGAAGAGGGATCAGAAAAACAGCAAGCATCAAAGACGCAATTCCCTTTACGGCTGCTGAACGGATCCGTTTCCTTCTCACCGAAACTACCGCCGCGAGCGGAAGAATAAATGCCGCCGCTAAAAATATTATGAAAAGTATTTTTGTATCCATAACATAATGTCTTATCGTATCAAATTTTATCGCCGCCATAGCTATTATCCCTGTCAAGAAAACAAGAAGCGGATTTAAATATCTTACTTTGTTCGCTGACACGGAGCTTTGGAGAGTTTCCCTCAGAGAATAAAGCAGCAGTGAAATATTCACAAACATTCCGACCGTCCATAACGAAATAAAAACAGCGTCAAGCCGTTGAAACGCTCCGACCTCGATCATCTGAGTCGCCGTATAAAAAGGATAAGGCGTGAGCCTGAAATATTCCCCGAGAACACCGAATGAAACAACGCTCAGAACAAACAGGAATATGTTATAGTAAACAACCCATGATATAAGAGTTTTCCGCATATTCCCTTTCACCTTCTGAGAAAAGAGAAAAACTGACGGCAGGCACGAGCTTAAGGACACAATATGAGATATATTATCAAAAAGTCCGTCGGTGTTTATTAAATAGATATATGAATAATTACGCGGATTTATTCTGAAAACAAGCGAAAAACAGCTTGTTGCAACAAGAAACGTTATAACTATAAAAAACAAAGCGGACGCCCTCGAAATCGCAGTCAGCCCTCGGTAAGCCGAATAATAGCAGCCCAAAAGAACCGCTGTGAAGAATACAGTGAATCTGAGATCAGTGTTGATAAAATTACTCAGCAAAAGTGAAAACATAACAAGCGAAACAACCGACGAATACATAAAATATAAAGTATAAACAGTTGAAAAAATGCCGCTGAGCCAAGGACGCTTAAGTTGTACGGCTTTGATAACGTTGCATTCCGGATTCTTCTTCTGAAAGACCGGAAGCGGGATCACTGCGGCAAGGAGTATAAAAACAGAGATCAAAGCCGAAAGTGCATAGGTCAGAAGACTTGTTTCGTTCACAGTATAGCGTGAATACATCATTCCGCAGAAAATACTGCTTATAGCCATCATGCTGAAAAGCTGAAACTGAGTGACCGTTTTTGTTTTATCCATATCTTCCCTCCTGCGAAATTATTCGATCAGATCCTGAACCTTGACCTGACGTCTCGAAAGGATCTTCCAATCGGCACGCACCGCCACATCACGCATTCCGAAAAAACTCATGGGAGACACCGGCGAATAGAACGGAACTCCGAAGCTTTCCTTTGAACTGAGATTGACAACAAGAACGCAAAACAAAAGGATCATTCCCCAGACTCCGCACACTCCGCCGACTATTATGAACAGAAACCGAAGTATTGCCACAGGAGCGTAAAGATTCGGGATAACATAAGAGCAGATAACCGTCAGCGCAACTATCATGAGTGTGGGAGCGCCGATGAATCCGGAGCTGACCGCCGTATCGCCTATGACAAGGCCGCCTATGATACTGACCGCGTGTCCCAAGGTTTTGGGAAGTCTCAGACCTGCTTCCCTCATCACCTCATAAATGAAAGTGAAAAGCAAAACCTCCGCAAACGCGGAAAACGGAGTTTTTGAAACGGACGTAACAACCTTTGTCAGGAGCTGATTCGGGAAAAACTCGGGATTGAATCGCGCCAAAGCAACATAAAACCCCGGTAATGTTACAGAAATTATGAAAGACATGTATTTAAGCCACCTTGTCACAGAAGCAAAATACGAGCGGTTTGAATAGTCGTCAAGAGTCTGGAAATTTTCAACCATGATATGCGGAACTACGAGTGCGCTCGGAGTTCCGTCAACGAGAATAATTATTTTCCCCTCACAGATTTTAGCGCATGCCGTGTCCGGACGTTCCGTAACTCCCACTCCCGAAAACACTGACCCTTCCCCGTCGGAATCAAGATAAGAAACAAGATATCCCGACGCAAAAAGAGTATCTATTTTCACCGACTCCAGACGTTTTTTGACTTCTGTCAGTATCTCCGTTGAAACACAATCGGTGAGATAACACAACGTCACATCGGTTTTTGAAACATTGCCGATCGTCATCTGTTCAAATTTAAGATTTGTGTTTTTCAATCTCCGACGAAGCATTGAAATATTGACCCTGATCGGTTCAACGAAACCTTCACGGCTTCCTCTTTGGAGAACCTCTGTTTCAGGCTCGCTGACGCTTCTGAATGAATAGCCCTGAACGCCTATAGCAAGCGCTTTGCTGCAGCCGTCGATCAAAAGGCACGCGAACCCGGACATTATATATGAAGCTATCTCATTGATCTGCGTCACCGTGACATGATCGGGGCAGGTTATTATATCATTCTGAATTACAGAAAAAACGTCACAATCGGAAAAAGCGATCTCGCTGAAATTTGACAGCGGATTTGTCACGCCGGCAGCAAGGATCTCCTTGTCAACAAGACCCTCCATCGTAACGATCGTAAGCGCGAGTGACCCGTCCGTGAATTTAAGATTCATATTTTTGAATGTAAGGTCGCTTGAATCGTCAAAAAGTTTTTTAAGCAAATTGATGTTTTTCTCGATATCTCTGCTGATCTTGATTTTCGGTTCGTTATCGGGGGCTTTCATTCGCGGTTTATAAAAATCTTGTATATTCTTTAAAATATTAAACATAAGTTCACCACCGTTTTTCATATTATCTCCGAATGTATGGGAAAATATTCACAGCTAAAAACTCAAAATCTGTTCTTATATTGTTGAGGGTGTTTTGTAAATTATTGAATATTTCGATGATTATTTCACAAATTATTATCGGTGATACTTATGTTTATTATAATTTTAAGAACAGTGATATTATATGCGCTGATAATCGCTGCGGTCAGATTCATGGGAAAACGTCAGATCGGCGATCTTCAGACCTCGGAGCTTGTCGTGACTATGCTGCTTTCCGACATTGCCTCGCTTGCCGTTGAAAATTCATCAAAACCGCTTTTAGGCGGAGTTATCCCAATGACGGTTCTCGTCGTCTGTGAAATATTTATGTCGGGTGCGATGATAAAAAGCTCTGCCGTCAGAAAAGCTGTATGCGGCAGACCGATAATAGTTATTAACGACGGAAAAATCGAACAGGGCGAACTGAAAAGACTTCGAATGAGCGTTGACGATCTTTCGGAAAGCCTGAGGCAACAGAATGTTTTTTCCTTTGACGACGTTCTGTTCGCCATAGTTGAAACGAACGGAAAGCTCAGCGTTATGAAAAAACCAAACAAAGAAAACCCGACGATGGACGATCTGAACCTCCCCACCGAGGACAAAGGAATAGAGATGGTCGTCATCAGCGACGGCTCTCTTTCAAAGTTTTCCATGCAGCTGTGTAATGTTGACGAAAAATTTATTCAGTCGGTTCTCAAAAAAGAAAAGCTGAGACAGGAAGATGTTTTTATAATGACTGTCAACAGAAAGAAAGAATATACAATAATAAAGAGAAGTGATGAATCATGACAAAAATACGAACCGCTTTCGTTATTACAATCATAATTTTTACACTTGCGTTTGCGGAATATAAAATCACAAAGGATACATTTTCCGATGTTTCAAAAATCATCGAACAAACAGAAATCTCCGCAAAGAACAGATCCGATGATACAGATCGCCTCTGCGGAGAAATCGAAGATGAATGGAACAAAAGAAAGTATCTTCTCGAAATTTTTCAGTCTCACGGTGAAATGGATAAGGTGGATATATCCATAGAAAACTTAAAAAGACTAAGCGAAGAAAATAATTTCGACAGAATATATCTCGAATGCGGCGTCCTCAGAAATAATATAAAATCCCTTGCCGACGATGAAGAGATAAAGCTGTATAATTTTTTCTGACAGAGTTTGTCGATACTGCGGGAATGTGAAGATTTTCGATCAGAATTTCCGGGAAGACAATGAAAGAAAATGCAGGCGGACTGTCTTCCGGAAAATTTTCTTGACGCAGACTGAGCAAGATTATGCCCAAAAGATACGTATTAATGTCAGCGTCAACACACCCTATATCAAAGGATCACACATATAAGACCGTTGCAGCCATCGTTGATTATTCTTTCGATCGTTTCATTGATCTTTGCGCGTGCGTCGGCAGGCATTCTTTGGAGCTTGCTGTGAAGTCCTTCATTCACAAGCTCGTGAAGTGACTTTCCGAAAATATTCGATTCCCAGATTTTCACGGGATTCTCTTCAAACTCATTGAGCATGAACATCACAAGATCCTCGGACTGCTGTTCCGAACCTACTATCGGAGTAACTTCCGTAGTAATATTCGTCCTCAGCATATGAATAGACGGTGCGCTCGCACGAAGCTTGATCCCGTATTTTGTTCCCTGCTTGATGATCTGAGGTTCTTCAAGAGTAAGCTCCTCCATAGACGGCATAACGATTCCGTAACCTGTTTCCATAACATCATCGTAAGCCGATTTGATCTTATCAAACTCTGTTTTCATCTTCGTAAGCTCAACGATAATTTTGAGCATATCCGATTCGTCAGCGATATCAATTCCCGTTTTTTCACCGATAACCTTGCAGAAAAGCGTTTTGTCAAGGTCGATCCTGAGCTTTGCTTTTCCCATTCCGAGATCAACATTGTCAATATCGGCATTGGTAATATAATTGCAGTTTTCCAGCGAAGCGCAGGCGTCCTGTATCTGACGTATTTTCACAATATCAGACGCTGAATTTCTGATACAGTTAAATATTTCGCTTTTCAGCCAATGGGATTTTTCAAGCGAAGTCACCCATTTCGGGATATCAATTCCAACCTCCTTCACAGGAAATTCAAACAAGATCTGAGCGAGGATCCTCTTGATCTCGTTTTCGTCAAGCTCCAGACAATTCACCGGAACAACCGGTATTTCATACTTAACGCTGAGCCTTTCAGCCAAAGTCTTAGACTCACGTGAATTCGGTTCAACGCAGTTGAGAAGAATAATAAACGGCTTGTTGATTTCTTTAAGCTCGCCTATCACTCTTTCTTCCGCTTCCTCATACTCTTCTCTTGGGATATCGGTGATCGAGCCGTCGGTCGTGATAACGATACCCACGCTTGAATGGTCGTTGATTACTTTCTGTGTTCCGATCTCCGCCGCCATATTGAACGGGATCTCTTCGTCGTACCACGGAGTTTTAACCATTCTCGGCTGTTCTCCTTCTATATATCCCAAAGCGCTCGGAACGATATATCCCACGCAGTCGATCATTCTGACTCTGAAGGAGATATTGTTTTCAAGCCGAACCTCGACTGAATCCTCGGGAATAAACTTCGGTTCAGTAGTCATTATTGTTCGTCCTGCCGATGATTGAGGAAGTTCGTCGATCGCTCTGCGGCGCAGATCATCGTCAGGGATATTCGGGATCACGAGAGTATCCATGAAACGCTTGATGAACGTCGATTTTCCGGTCCTCACTCCACCGACAACACCCAAGTAGATCTGTCCGCCCGTTCTTTTTGAAATGTCTTCATAAATATTTCTTTCTTCCAACTCTGTAACCTCCGTAATTCATTCTGTTACCTTCTTCATCAATGAAGATTATCACTAAATACTATGAGGACAATTTCATAAATATGACAAAAAGAAAGGAGCGAACATTGATCTCATGTCCACTCCTGATAATGCTGTCTGAAATTTTGAACGGTTCCGTGGGTATGGGTGAAGACAATAGCTTTGATCGAAAAACAAGCTCGGATTCGACAGCGAAAACTATTCTTTACATCGACAAACCACGATATACTCTACTTCTATTTGTAATTCTGAGTATGGAAAGTTTTAGTTACTTATTATTTAAAACTTTAACGTCGACCCACATAGCGGGACGAACCATATTTTTTCCTTTTACTGCCGAGCTTCCGTAAAAATCAACGTCTCCGCCGTAATCCACATCTGCGGCATAGCTCTTGATATTACCAGATGAACGAAGCCACCACCACGCTTTTCCGTTTTCGCCGCATAACAAACCTTTGCTCTTGGCGTACTGGGTCGGCTCGGCTGTTCTTGATTCGTTGTCCTTGAAATAGAGTTTAGCTTCCGAAACGCTCAGAAGAAAGATCTTGTCAAGAGTGATCTTTCCGCTTTCAGTTCCGTAGAAAAGATTTTTCGGGTTGCTGACAGTCGTGGGAATAATATAAGCTCGATCGGAAACATCGAAAGCTGTGGAAAGAAAATCTCTGTTGAGCCATCTGCGAATATAGCTGTTGTCCCATGAAATATCTCCGCCGATATTATGATAAGCCTTACAGTCGATTCCTTTATTCGTTATGATAAGAGCCTTGTCGTCCTTAACAGTCAAAACACGCCATTCGATCGGCGAGGTTGAGTTTATTGAGCTTTCAAAATATCTTCCGAATTTAACAATATTAGCTGTAAAGTTATTTTTAATATTACCTTCGGAAATGCTGCGGAACGACTCATGACTCCGCGCAAAGCTTTCTCTGATAGATTTTTTCTTGTTTTCGTCAAGAAATTCAAGAGAAAGCCATAGACACGGACGCACACAGCTGACGCTGCGGTATTTATCGCTTCCATAGCTGTCAACATCGCCGCCGTAGTCTACATCCGCGGCATATCCGTCACGGTTTCCCGATGAACGAAGCCACCACCACGTTCCGCCGTTTTCTCCGACGAAAGCGCCGTTCTTCTTTGCAAGCTCGGTCGGGACCGCAACTCTCTCTTCATCTGAGCCGAACAGTCTTTGCGCTTCTTCAATACTGAGCAAAAAGACGTTATCCGTTGTACCTGCGCCGTTTTCGGTTCTGTAGAAAACGTTTTTATAGTTATTAAGATTTGCCGAAACGATCATCTTCTTTTCCGCGGCTGTGAAAGCCGTATTGTAGAAGTCACCGTTGAGCCATTCACGAAGATAGGAACTCTTCCAGTCAAAGTTCCCCGGTGAATGATGATATTTTTTTGCGTCAAGTCCCATCTCGGAAATCAAAAGCACCTTTCCGTTTTCAAGAGAAATTATTTTCCATTTTATCGGGTCTCTTTTTGAGCCCTCGTCAAAAAAGTAACTTCCGAATTCGATGAATCCGTCTCCTACGGAATAATCCGAAAGCTCTTCATCAATATTTCCGTTAACGGATTTTTCCGTCTCGGCAAGCATCGTTTTCGCAGCATCCGGAGCAGGAGACTGACGCGGGGGGGCTTCGGGTAATCTGATCTGTTCGTCATGCGGCTCTTCCTGTGTTTTTTCACCATCGGTGGGAACTGTCTGAATTGCGGTCTCTACAGGCTGCGGCTTCGGAGCATACAAAACCGCATTCAGATCACTTATCAGTTCATCAATAGTTTTATATCGTTTTGCTGCGTCAAATTCACACGCTTTGAGAATAACCCGGGCAAAACCGGAAGATGCATTTACGGGAGGAGGAAGTTCGCACCCCTCCATACGCTTATCTATCGCCGCCTCAGTTTCAAGCGTATCCTCAAACGGAAACATCAGATCGTTCATAAGCTGATACAGGCAGATACCGAAAGAATAGATATCAGCCTGACTCGTATAAACGGCATCAACATTTGACTTTGCAAGATATATCTCCGGAGCGAGATAGCCCGGTGTCCCGGCGAAAGTCCTTGCGGCTCCCGTCTTTTTTGAAATATTGAAATCGCCTAATTTGTATACGCCGAATTCATCGACAAAGAAATTATCAAGTTTTATGTCACGGTGAATAATGCCCAGACGATGCGCTGCAGAAATTCCCTGACCGATATTAAGCGCAAAATTGAGGATATTTTTTTCACTATAGTCAAACGTGCGGTTTCTTATCATCGCGGAAACAGGGCTTAAATATTCCATTTTAATGAGATAGTAATAGCCCTCAAATTCCCCGTTAATGTACAGCTCCTTTATATCCTCTTCTTCGTAGGTTACTATGTAAGGACAATTTCTCAGGCTGTACATTATTTCTGCTTCGGTTTCTGCCGAACTCCGTTTGTTTTCGATATAAGCCCTTCTTCTCTCCTCACTGACAAACGGCTTGCCGTCCGAGGTTATGGGTTCGATCTTCAAAGCCGAAACGCTTGTTCTTCTTGACGTTCTCTGAGCTTCAACCTTAAAAACAGCGCTGAAAGCTCCCGAACCGATTTTTTCCTTTATATACCAATTTTCCCAAAGAGGCTGTTTGATCTGGCTTAAAACTTCATTAATAATATCATTTGTGTTCATTTGCAAAACCTCAGATCTAAATCTGTATCACAATACACGTTACATTGTCGTATCCGCCATTCTCGACAGCTTGTCTGACAAGTGCATCGGCAGGATTTTCATGACCTTCTCCAAGAATATTTTCTATCTCTTCATCGGTACACATATCCGTCAGACCGTCGCTGCAGATAAGGATCGACATCGGCTCTGTTTTATACGGTCCGGAACTGACAGAATGAGGTCCGATCCCCCGGGAATCAACCCCGAGGAAAGATGTTATAGTGTGAATATCCGGGCTGTTCATGGCCTCTTCTTCGGTGTAGATATTCGCTTTTAGTTTTTTCATCGCAAGCGTCTGATCTTCGGTCATCTGAGTCAGAACATCGTCGTAGTAAATGTAAACGCGGCTGTCACCTATGTTGTAGAGATTGATATTCTCTTCGTCAACAGTCACCATAGCCAATGTGCTTCCGCTCTGATTGGCGCCGCGCTGTCTCACCATTTCACAGATCTCGTTGTTTGCTGCGACGCAGTAGTTGTCCACTGTATCATGGAGTTCCTCCTGTGAAGCCTCTATGATCTTATCCCGGTAGCGATTCAGTATCTCAACGGATATCGCCGAAGCCTCCTCACCGTAATCTTCTCCGCCCATTCCGTCACAAACGGCAAATATACGTCTCTTGTCAAGGATTATGCTTCCGAACTTGAACTCGTTCTCTTCTTTTCTTGTTCCGAGCTCATCAACGAAGAAATCATCTTCGTTGTGCTCTCTGACCGATCCGACATCGGTCGAAACGAAAACTTTGAGAACTCTCGTTCCCGACGTCTTTTCTTCCTTTTTGTTTTTGGGATCAGAATCCTTCTTTAAATATTTCAAAAGACCGTCCATAATCTACCTCTTTTAAGAATCTCTGTTACGGATTTTAAGACTGAGCGTGCTGATGAGGATGCAGGCACATGCTATAATAAGTATATATCCCCATGCGGATCCGAGATTTGCTGTTGTTGCTTCATAAGCCGACTCGGCTTCATGTTCTATCAGACTTTCAAGACTCGGCTCTTCCTTAACGATCCTCAAAGTCAGATCATTGATATTTCCTATACTTCCCAGCGCAGACATGCCCCACTTACTGTAGGTCACATAAGCGACTTTCTCCGACCAGCCGCTGAGTTCAAACAAAACTCCGCTCATTACAAGCTGGAGAATAAGAACAAACGGCATTGCCGTCATGGCAACATTCGGGTTTCCGGAAACGGAGGATATCATGATACCCATGATATCAGAACCCCATATAATCAGAAAAAGCGTGATAAAGTATTCGATCACGGCATGATCGAAAATCACTCCGTCCTTCGGAAAATCAACGAATACATAACATATAGCTACAAGTATCGCTGTCTGTGCAAGACATACAAAGAGATCAAAAATCACATGAGACATGACGTAAGCGCTGATATGAAGTCCCGAACGGTACTCGCTTGTTATCGTATCGTGCTCTTTACATATCGACTGGATCGAGTTAAAGATACCTATCCATATTGCGGCAGAAATTATTGCGAAGAATCCCGACTTTGTGGACTCATAGGTATCAAACATTCCGTCGCCTACAATGGCGCAGACGAGAAGAGATATTACCGCAGCAATAATTATAAACTTCCAATCCTTCTGATTCAGAAAAAGACGTCCGTTTTTTCTTATATAAACTATAGTTTGCTTTAATCTTGATGTCTTATGCATGATCAGCCTCTCCTTGTCTTTTCAAATTTGTCAATAAATTCATCGGCACGACCCTTGCCGCCTTCGTAATTTATTTCCATAACAATATCGCTCAGCTTCTGAACTCCGAAGAATGAGTAGGCATTCTGAACGTCGCCGTAATAAGCAAGCCGTCCGACCTCGTCACGCTGACTTTTCGCAAGAACGATAACCTTCGTGAACATGCTTGCAGCATCATCAGGCGAATGGGAAATAACCATAACAACGCCACCCGTCTCCGTACAGGATTTCAGGTTGCCCATCAGATCCACGCGCGTCGCATAGTCCATTCCGGAGTCAGGCTCGTCAAGAACAAAGACCTCCTGATCTCCGATAGCCTGGATAGCGACTTCCACTCTCTTTTTCTGACCGCCGCTGAGGTTTTTGATGAGATTGTTGGTGAGACTTGTGAGCATCATTCTCTTGATGATGTCCTCAACTCTCTTCTTTATTTCATCTTTTGAATACTCGCCCAAAAGCTTGATATTTGCGGCGTCCATAATAGTATTGTATACCGTATCGTTGTCTCTTGTTGTCGAGAACTGCGGAACAAGACCGATCTTATGCTTAAGCATTTTAAAATTCCTGTAAAGATCCATGTTATCAAACATGATCTGACCGTTGAAGCTTCCCGAACGCTTGATACTTCCCATCAAAGACTTGATGAACGTCGTTTTTCCTGCGCCCGCACCTCCGAGGATCAGGACAAAATCGCCCGATTCAACATCAAGATTAATATTCGAAAGAAGAGTCTTCTTTCCGAGGGAATTAAACTTCCGAACCTTGACTTCATTGATGTTAACGCCCATGACAACCGAACGTTTCGAATAATCCTGCTTTTCAACATTTATATGAACTTCGTTGAAAATTATTTCATTTCCGAGATAAATAAGTGTTGTGTTCGCTATATTTATAACGTCAAAAACATTAAGAGGATAGCTGTTCTGGATAACATTTCTGTTGACAGCAAGTCCATTCACGCTTCCGCAGTCGGAAACTACCCATCGGTCATCGGCACGGTTGAGAACGGCATGATTTCTTGACGCCATAAAGTCCGTCAGTGAGATTCCGTCGGTAATATTTCTTCCGATCTTCACCATGTTTTTGTCATAAAGATCATAGCGGTGCCATGTTTCATTGACGGAAAATTTTGTGCTGTAAACCAAAACAACTGCGTCCGAACGCGGATTCATGAGATTGTCGCAGTCGATCCGGAGAATATCTCCGTCAGTCAGTTTGACAGCGCGAGTTCCTCTGTCATTCAGCTTTTCCAGCTTCACTCCGTTGTAAAAAGTTCCGTTGAGACTGTTGTTATCTCTGTAATAATAGACTCCCTCCGAGTCTTCATAGATAAACTGACCGTGATTTCTTGAAACGATCCCCGAACCAAGAGCGATATCATTTACGACGTCAGCCGAAACGCGTCCCAAAGTCATATTTCCCTGAAGAGGAATAACTTTAACTTTTTTTCCTCTTTCAAGAACCAGAAGTGTCGCCGGCTTCGGAGGAAGCGGACGATAATAAATTGTTTGATTATTCATTTTTTCCCGATAACTCCTTAAAATAAAATAAACAGCAATTCCCGATAGGGGAAATTTGCCGGTGATAATCAAAAAATAAGATCGACCGTCAGCAGCTTATGCCGCAAAAACGGAAAAACCTTAGCCGTACATGCTGCATAACTTTCTCACGGCAATACGATCCACAAAAACAAATATTTTTTCGGAAGATCCCAATGACCGCAAATATAAAAAGTTTCATAACACCGTATATCATTTTAAACCCGAATAAATATTTTTACTATCTTTGGCGCAAGATACGATATAACCGAATCATTGTTCTGAATTTTTAAATAGTATCCGTTTAATGTCTTTTACAGAAATAAGTATTGTATTTAAAAATCACCATAAAACAACATAAACAGCTAAATTTATTATAAAACATTTTTATATATAATGTCAATAGTGTATTTAAAATTGTGCAAAAACCAAGTCAAATGCGGTTCTCTGAAAACGATCAGAGAACCGCATATCGTGAAGGCTGCCGTAAAACTGCTGACAGTTTTTCTCAACAAGCCCTTTATATCATTTATATTTTTAAACTATATTTCATTAACCGCCTATCAGAATATAAACAAGTGTTGAGAAGAGTCCGAAAGCTGCAGTCAATCCGGAAACAGAATACTTCATAACTTTCAGAAGAGTTTCATTTTCCCGGTAATCCGACTTTATCTGTTCGTATCCCATGCCTATAAACATAGCGCCCAGAACGATCGAAGGAGTGACGTAACGTATATCCATCGAACACGTATGAGGGAAATCAAAGACAAATTTTATAAAGTATCCCAAAAGCACGATATCGAAAAATACAAAGAAAATTTTCTCCACTCTGTCAAGATATGCGCTCTTCCTCACTGTGCAGTAAATCATTCCAACAATTGAAAGAAGTATCATTATTATATTTACAAAGAGGAGGATCTTACAGAGACTAACCACAAAATCTCCGGAATCCGAATAATTATATTCTCCGAACAGCGAGGTTTTTATCAAGGAAACGAACGGGTTATACTCAAAATATTCATCACCGTTAGCGATCTTGTTCAGAAAAGGATTTCTGAACGGGTGATCCGCCATTCCGAACAGCCTCTCACCAACGCTTCTGAAACCGATATATTGATCCGACGTATCGGAAAGTCTCGGAACATATACAAGCGGCATTTTATATTTTATCGCATTTCTGACAGGGAACCAAAGTCCCAGCGGCAGACATACGCCTGCGAACGCCGCATACTGACCGATTTTTGAATATATTTTTTTCTTTTCGTAAAAAAGCTTTTCCGCAAACAGCAGCGCGATCGGAAAAGCAGTCAAAGCTGCGGAGACCTTCGTCATCATGCCGAGTCCCAAGTATAAAGCGATGAACAGTATATTCTTCATCGTTGATTCTTTGTACCACACGATTGCGGCATAAACCGAAAGCAGCATGAAGAGAATGGAAAGAATATCATTATTTATGCTTCCGGAAAGTATAATAAAAGTTGGGTGAAATGCAATTATCGAAAGAGCGATAACCTTCCCCGAATTATTCAGATTGACCTTTGAAAAAATTCTTTCGGAAACAAGCATGCAGCATGTCGAGTAGAAAAGCGGAAGAAACATCAAACTTCCGATCGCACGTGTATAACTCATTCCGAATGTCGTCAGAATGCGCATCCATAAAGCTTCGATGAAATGATTGAGCGGAGGCTGATAGAACTGAGCCTTCGTCACCGGATCAAAATCCGGAAGCTTATAACCGTTGTTGTAAAAATGTTCGATATATGCCGAATGACCCACTTCACCGCCAAACTTATAGACGTCGTGCTGGCGGACTCTCACCGTTTCCGAAAGAGGGGTATACAGAACATAGTTAAGTCTTATCAAAAAACCCGCAAGCAGAATGATATACACTGCATTCCGAGAGTTAAGCTTTTTGTTTATATAAAGATAAACGACCACTCCGCAGACAGCCATCAAACCAAACATCGGGAAAGCGTATCCCCCGAGATCTTTGGATTTATCGAATGCAACAGTGGAAATCATGCACAGCACAGCGCTGAGCATGACGCATATTCTTATTTTCGACGAATCCTCATTGGTTGTTTCACCGAGAGAATTCATCGGTTTTTGTGAACTATTTATTTTTTTTGATACATTGTTCATTTTAATCAGCCCTTATTTTTATCATCGCTAAAGAGCGTTTCTTTTTAACAATAATACACAGCCTGAATTTTTCTATCAATTCAGGTTAAAATCACATGCCCAATGAAATATAAATAACCGCCGATGACATACAAAACAGAGAAACTGCTGCAACGAGAGCCGATTTGGCATAATTCAGTATTTTTCTGTACTTCCGGCGTTTGGGATCGATCTGTCCGTAGAGCATTCCGATAAATGCCGCCCCGATCACCAGTGTGGGAACGATATAACGGAAATCCATCGAACAGGTATGCGGAAAATCAAATGAAAATTTAATAAAATTGACAAAAATCAATCCCCAATAACCTACCAGGAAAACCTTGGTCGGCATATCAAGATACATATTCCTTTTCACGGTGAACCAAACCATTGCCGCAAGAGATATAATTATCAGAATAATATTTATAATGATAAGAAACTTACACCAAGGAAGAGCACCATTTATGTGGTCGTATCTCCACTCTCCAAAGACAGATGTCTTTATGATTGAAACAAAAGGATTATATTCAAAAAACGTATCCGGATCATCAGGAACGATTTCATTCAAAAACGGATTTTTAAAAGGATGATTTGACAGATCAAACAATCTTTCAAAGACAGTTCTGAATCCTATATATTGAGGAGAATCGTCCTCAAGCCTTATTACATAATTAAGACTTACATCATACTTCACAAGATTTCTGATATAAAACCACATTCCGAGAGGAATGCACACTCCGCCGAACGCAAAATACCGGCGAATATTGAGAGGTTCCTTATTGCGCTTGTTCGTGATGAGCTTTATCAGGAACAGAACGGCAACCGGAGGAGCAATGAGAGCGGATGAAAGCTTAGTCATCATTCCCAGTCCGATCGACACCGCGATCAAAATAATATTTTTAATCGTTGTTTCCCTGTACCACTTTATTGCGGCATAAATCGTCAAAAGAATGAACATAATAGATAGAACATCATTATTGACACTTCCCGCCAATATGATAAAGGTGGGATGAAAAGCAACTATAGACAGCGCAAGAATTTTTCCGGTACCATATAATTTAAGCTGCGAAAAAATTCTTTCGGATATAAACAAGCAGCCCATGGAATAAAAAAGCGTCAGAAATTGTATGCTTCCTACCGCGCGTTCCGGACTGAATCCAAACGAAGTGAGAATTCTCATCCATGTTCCGGCGATATAATGATGGAGCGGAGGATGATAGAACTGGTATCTCGTCGTGGGGTCAAAATCCGGGAGTTTTAAGCCGTTTTCATAAAAATACATAATATAGCCGGCATGACCCGAATCACCCTTGAAAGAACGAACATCATGCTGACGCCATATCTCACTGAAATTAACCGTGGTATGCACAACATAATTCAGTCTAAGAATAAAACCCAGCGCAAATACTATCAAAATAGCGTCGCGCGTATCAAGCTTTTTGTACTTTGACCGGGCAAATACAATAGAAGCAACTAAAATCATACTCAGCACAGCGAATCCTATCCCATGGATCTCACGGGATTTATCAAAGGAAGCCATCGCCAATAGGCCGAGCAGCACGTTCAGAAATATACACCCTTTCATAGTTTGGCTGTCTATTTCCGACCTTTTCAGAGAGCTTGTGATCTCACCGGGGATAATAACAGGATCTCGATCGGATATTTTAAACATATCTCACAATCATTCCTTACCCTCGTTTTTTGTTTCATGATAGGATTTTTCGGTATTAACGTTCCAGATAGCTGTCTTGTCAGCCGAACCGGACTTGATCGCGTCAACGGCTCTGAACGCAGTAACCATGGAATGATCCATGTTGTTGTATCTGTGCTGACCGTTACGTCCTATGCAGAACAGATTTTCGTACTTATTAAGCTGGTCAATAAGAGTATCCATCTGAGCGTAAGTATCAAAGTAAGCCGGATAAGCCTTCTTGACTCTCTCACGATGAGAATCAATAACTTGATCTGTGGTGATAATTCCCATAGTTTCAAGTTCCTTGGCAGCCATCTTAATGCACTCCTCGTCGGTCATGTTCCAGAAGCTGTCGCCTTCTTCACAGAAATACTCAAGACCGATCCAAACGTATTTTTCCGGATCAGTTACAAGATAAGGGCTCCAGTTGTTGAAGATCTGAATTCTACCGAGCTTAACATTCGTATCCTGAACATAGATCCAGCAGTCCGGAACAATATTCGAAAGCGTCTTGATATCTGTTTCGTTTTTCAGATTAAGCTTGTCAACGAGAAGACCTACAGTTACGAAATCTCTGTAAGGCAGACCTTTTGCGATGGCAACAATATCATCCTTCGGCTTGTCGCCTGTCATTCCGACAACAAGATCCTTAACGGGCATTGTCGAGATAAAGATATCGCCTTCAACGGTAACGCTTCCGTTTTCCGTTTCACAGACGACCTGAGTGACCTTATTGTTGTTAAGAACAATATTCTCGACCCCGTAGCCCATCTTTATCGTACCGCCAAGCTTTTTGACCTCATCGGCTACTGTCTCCCAAAGCTGACCGGGGCCATACTTAGGATACCAGAATTCTTCGATAAGAGAGGTTTCAACCTCTTTGTTGTTCTTCTTTCCGCCGAATGCTTTTTTGAACATATCCTTGATGAGAGCACGGATCGAAAGACCTTTTACACGCTGTGCGCCCCAGTCTGCGGAGATCTCGCTCGGGTGACGTCCCCAAAGCTTCTCCGTGTAACCTTCAAAGAACATGCTGTAAAGCTTCTTTCCGAAGCGGTTGATATAAAAGTTTCCGAGGCTTGTTTCAGGCTTTTTGAAAATTGCGGCTTTAAGATAACTGAAGCCCGCCTGCATCGTGGTGACAAATCCCATGTTCTTGATCGTCGACCACTTCATCGAGATCGGATAGTCGAAGAAATGTTTGTTGAAATAGATTCTTGAAACTCTGCGTCTGATGAGCATGACCCTGTCTTCTTTGTTCGGGTTGGGACCGCCCTTTTCAAGAGGCTTGACGCGTCCGAGTTTTTCGTCGTCGAAGCTGTTTACACCCTGAATCGGCATCATCGACTTCCACCAGTTCATTACGCTGTCGTCTTTCGAGAAAAATCTGTGACCGCCGATATCCATTCGGTTTCCGTTGTATCTCACCGTCTGAGAAATACCGCCGATAGCGTTGGTTTCTTCGAGGATCTCGACCTGATAGTTTTTCTCTCCCCCGTTTTTAAGCAGTTCGTAAGCAGCCGTAAGTCCGGCAGGACCGGCGCCAATGATTACAACCTTCTTCATTTCAATTCCTCCGAATTAATTTATATGTTATATTTTTCATTAATAATACGCAAAACAACAGTCAAAAATTATTCTTCTTCAACATGACGATAAAGAATGAACTTTCTTGCGCAGAAGTTCCAGATATAAACAAGAACAGTGGCGGCAAGCTTACCTATGATGTAATATTTATCTGTCGGGATCAAAGAACCGAAAATCGCTTTTTTGACGAAAAAGCCTTCTCCGAAAAAGCCTTCCATAGCAAACGGAGCAATAATAAGCTCGGTAAGACCCAAACCGATTATCCCTATCACTGCAAACGCAATAAAGTCAAACACACGGTTTTTGACCTTAGCCTTTGAAAAGACCCAGAACGTCGAGATAACGTAATTGACCGTAAGACCCGCAATAAATCCAAGAACCGTAGCGACTGTTTCGGAGGTATGGAAAAGCTCACGGAAAAGAACAAGAACTCCTATATCCGCAACCGTTGCAACACCGCCCACAAACAGGCTTCTGAAAAACTGGATCATAGTATTGTTGGTTTCATCTACAAAAAGAGCCTTAAACCATTTTGAAATGAAATTGGAACTTTCGCCGCTTTTTTCAGTTTTCAATGCTGCTTCCGTTCTTACATCACTCATAAAATACTCTCCATATTCTTTTTTTATAAAATTCCACAAACAATAGTATAATAGCACATCTACAAAAATAATACAACAGCTTCGTTTACATTTTCTTAAAATTCTCCGAAATATACACAATTAGCTGCCAAAAAGCCTTAAAATTATACTTGATCGGAAAACTATTACGAACACCAAAAGACAAACGAAAAGCCGTAATCATTATAACTCAAACTTCCCATACATAAAATTACAATGAATGCAGAGTCTATCGTGGGTTATCGACATAAAGAATAGTTTTCGCTGTCGAATCCGAGATTGTCCTTCGGTCAACGGTATTGTCGTCACCCATACCCCCGAACCCATTCAACCGGTTACTCGGAACTTTGTTTAAATTCCCAAAAACACAGCTTCGATAAGGAGATGGGTAATTATAGCAAACCAAACAAATATCCAGACAAGTTCGACGCCCCGGTAAGCGCATAGCTGCGTTGTCGTCCTCGACATACGC
>CACYDE010000052.1 GCA_902773045.1 uncultured Ruminococcus sp.
CGCCAGTATGCCTTCGTCCTCCGCCTTGCTCTGCACTCACCGGCATCGTCTCCTTTTGTCCGTCTATTTATTTGGATTGCTATAAGTAAATTACCGATCATAATGCCGAAAAATGTAAATGGTTCGGTATTATGTATGAGGTTATCGGTGAACCTAAAATCGAACAGGGAAAAGTATTTTATTAAAAAACTCGGGGGAGGTCTTTTAATATGGCAGACAATATTTTGTCAGTGAAAACAAATAATCTTATCGAAAAAGCGTGGAATCTGTTAACAGACGACGGTGACAATCTTGATGAAGTGATCGGAATCTATAACGAATTATGTAAGTGCAGCAGGGACATAGTAAAATGCAGCTGCGAAAGTGATTATTCCAGTATCGAATCACGTGTTCAGAGTTGTGAGAAGGCTATTCTGAAATATGCTTAAAATCTTGACGGCTGTATCCGATATGCGGATACAGCTTTTTTATGCAGTGAAATCCCCCTTATCTCTTGGGTTGAGATAAGGGGGAGATGTTTATGAGATCGTGTATTTATTACTTAACTTTCCAAAGTTCCTTAGCGTACTGGAGAATCGTTCTGTCGGAGCTGAACTTACCGGAGTTAGCAACATTAATGAGACACTTCTTTCCGAAAGCCTCTCTGTCGGCATAGTCAGCATTGACTTTGATCTTTGCTTCAACGTATGACGGGAGGTCAAGAAGAATGAAGTAATGATCCGGAGCATGCCACGAAGCACCGTTTACGAGTGAATGATGAAGCTCTGCAAAGCTGCCCTCACCATGACCGTACTTTCTGTCGTCGCTGAATGTTCCGTCAATAAGTGTGTCGATAACCTTCTTGATCTCGGGATTGCTGTCGTAGATAGCCTTGGAATTGTAGGAATTATTAGCTTTAAGCTCATCGATCTTTTCAACTCTTGCGCCGAAAATGTACTCGTTCTCTTCGCCTGCTTCCTGAGCGATCTCTACGTTAGCTCCGTCGTAAGTACCGAGTGTTACGGCGCCGTTGAGCATGAACTTCATGTTACCTGTACCGGAAGCCTCTGTACCCGCTGTGGAGATCTGCTCGGAGATGTCAGCAGCAGTAACGATCTTCTCTGCGTAAGAAACATTATAGTTCTGAACGAATACCACCTTGAGCTTGTCGTTAACATCGGGATCGTTGTTAACGAGTTTAGCGATTTCGTTGATGTACTTGATAATAGCCTTAGCTCTTGCGTATCCCGGAGCTGCCTTTGCGCCGAAGATGAACGCGGTCGGCTGCCAGTTCGGAAGCTCGCCCTTCTTGAGCTTGAAGTAAATGTCAACGATGGAGAAAGCGTTGAGAAGCTGTCTCTTATACTCGTGGAGACGCTTAACCTGGATGTCGAAGATAAAGTTTGGATCAAGCTCTACGCCCTCGTGCTTCTTGATGAAGTCGGCAAGCTGCTTCTTTTTCTCAAGCTTAATATTGTTGAACTGCTTGATCGTATTGGAATCGATCTTGTCCTCAAGCTTCTTGAGTTCCGAAAGATCTCTGAGATAAGCGTCGCTGCCGATAGTTTCCGTGAGGAGCTCGGAAAGTTCCGGGTTGCAGAGACCGAGCCAACGGCGCTGTGTTATACCGTTTGTCTTGTTCTGGAAACGCTCGGGGTAGATCTTGTACCAATCGTTAAGAACATCGTTCTTAAGGATCTCTGTGTGGATCCATGCAACACCGTTTGTATAGCTTGAAGCGTAAACAGCGAGTCTTGCCATATGAACAACGCCGCCGTCAATGATCTTCATGTTGCTGATATCTGTCTTGCCGGAAAGATCCTTAACGAGCTTGTCTGCGATTTTTTCAATAATAGCGTAAACCTCGGGAATTACAGACTTCATAAGGTCAATGTTCCACTTCTCGAGAGCCTCTGCCATTACCGTATGGTTTGTATATGCAAAAGTCTTCTGAGCGATGTCGAAAGACTCGTCAAATGAAAGACCGTCATTCATGAGCAAGCGGATAAGCTCGGGAATCGAAACTACAGGGTGTGTATCATTGAGCTGGATAGCAGCATGCTGTGAGAACTTGCTGTAATCATTGCCGTATTTGCTCTTATATCTCTTAATGATGTCCTGCAAAGATGCCGAACAGAAGAAATACTGCTGCTTAAGTCTGAGAACCTTACCTTCGTGTCTGTTATCGTTCGGATAAAGAACTTTTGTGATATCCTCAGCGTCATTCTTTGCTTTTACGGAGCCTGTGTAGTCGAAGTTGTTAAACTTGAGGAAATCAAAGTTTTCAACAGCTTCAGCTTCCCAGAGACGGAGTGTGTTGATATTTTCTGTTCCGTAGCCGATCACAGCCATGTCATAAGGAACAGCCTTAACTGTCTGATCTGCGAACTTAACTTCAACGGTGTCGTCGTTTCTGCGAATACACCACGGATCGCCGAAGCTCTGCCAATCATCAGCCGATTCAACTTGGAAACCGTCAACTATGCTCTGTTTGAAAAGACCGTACTTGTAACGAATTCCATAGCCGTCAAGCGGAACATCCTGAGTTGCTGCCGAATCGAGGAAGCATGCTGCGAGACGTCCGAGACCGCCGTTTCCGAGAGCCGCGTCGTCAATATCCTCGAAAACATTGATGTCAATTCCTCTTTTTGAAAGCATTGACTTTACATCGTCAAGAATTCCGAGACAGAAGAGGTTGTTGTACATCATACGTCCCATAAGGAACTCAGCCGAGAAGTAGTAAGCACGTCTGTTATTTGCGTGAACGTTCTTAGCTTTTGTCCAGCGGTCGGCAATCTCGCCCATAACAGCCTTTCCGAGAACCTCATGAAGTTCAGGAACGGAAAGCTCTTCGATCGTCTTACAGTAATCGGTTTTTGCTGCGAGTTCGAGTTTTTCGAGAATTGAGTCTTTTTCCAATTTCTTTTCCATTGTTTCTTTTTCCTCCAACCTTTTGTAGGTTTTTGCTAATTCTTTTATTTTCTTAGCAAGACCGCCGGCAGCGTAATCTTTTTTGATTCTCCACTCCCAGTTACCGCCGAGTGTTGACGGTATGTTCATTCTCGCCTCGCTTCCGAGTCCGAGGTAGTCCTGCATTTGAATGATACAGTAATCGCTCACGCTTTCGTAAGCGGTTCTGATTATTCCCCAGTTAAACGGCTCGTCGTCTTCCATTTTACAGTACTCTCTTGCGAATTTAATGCTGCTTTCGGGAGCTTCCTTCATCCAGCCGAGGAGAGTATCGTTATCGTGTGTTCCGGAATATACAACGCTGTTTGACGTATATGTATGCGGCAGATAGTTGTTTTCTTCATTCGAATCAAAAGCAAATTCAAGGACTTTCATTCCCGGATAGCCTGAATCTTTCAGGAGCTTAATTACTCCTTCGGAAAGAGATCCGAGATCCTCAGCGATAATGGGAAGTTCGCCGAGTTCTTTTTTCATCATGTTGAAAAATTCGATTCCCGGGCCGTCCTTCCAAGAGCCGTTGATCGCATTTTCGGCAGGGAAAGGAATAGCATAGTAGTCATTGAAAGCTCTGAAATGGTCGATTCTTGTGATGTCGAAAAGTTCGCTTGCCGCTTTAATGCGTGCGAACCACCATTTGTAACCTGTTTCCTTGAGATAGTCCCAGTTGTAGAGAGGATTTCCCCAAAGCTGACCCGTAGCCGAGAAATAATCCGGCGGACAGCCTGCAACACAGACCGGCTGTCTGTCTTCATCAAGCCAGAACACCTCGGGATTAGCCCATGTGTCGGCGCTGTCCATAGCCACGTAGATAGGCATATCGCCTATGATCTCGATTCCCAGACTGTTTACGTATGCTCTGAATGCTTCCCACTGCTCGTAGAATTTGTACTGAACAAATTTCCAGAATGCAATTTCCTTGCTGAGCTTTTTCTTGTAAGCTTTCACGCCCTCGGGAGTTCTCAGGCGAATTTCATCATCCTCCCACTCAGTCCAAGCTTTGTTGTCAAAAGAACCTTTGACAGCCATGTAAAGGGAGTAATTCTCAAGCCATGCTTTATTTTTGGCTTTATTGCACCAACTCTTGAAATTCTTCTGTTCTTCTTCTCTTGCGGGATCTTTCTTTTTAAAATTTTTAAAAGCGATCCTCAGAACGGAGAATCTGTTGTTGTAGATCTTTTCGTAATCAATTTTTTCGTCATTGTTACCCCAGTCGATTGCCTTGTAGTCCGAGGGAGTCAGAAGTCCTTCTTCACAAAGCTTGTCGAGATCGATCATATATGGATTTCCGGCAAAAGTTGAAAACGACTGGTACGGAGAATCTCCGTAGCTTGTTGGTCCTACAGGGAGGATCTGCCAGTATTTCTGACCTGCGCCTTTCAGAAAATCGGCGAATTCGTAAGCTTCCTTACCGATCGTACCGATACCGTAGCGGGTAGGCAGAGATGTGATGGGCATAAGAATGCCCGCAGCTCTGGACATCAAATTCACAACCTTTCATGTTTTGCGCGTCTGAAAATATCCGGATCGGTCAGGACGCACAAATAATGTTTTTTAAAATTAATGTTAAATGTTGGACGTGTAATGAAAACCCGAAAAGATTCAGGAATAAATCTACATCTACACACGTTATATTTTAACATACATTTTTGTTATAAGCAAGAGTAAAAATTAAATTAAGCAAAAAAATAATACAAAAACAAGAATTTTGTTTTCGTAAAATTATAAAAAATCATGTTTTTTATAGATGATTATGTGGTTATGTGAAATTGTTAAAGAATTGTAATGATCTTCAATTTAAAAAACAATATATCCCCCGCAAAGACCTTTTATCTCTGCAGGGGATATATCGTATGTGGGGTTATCGTATTATTTTCGGTATCTCAATGTAGGAAACGATTTTTTCCGTTTCGTCGTCAATGTTCCATGAAACTTCTTTTCCGAGAAGCTTGTTGAGTGCGATGTTCGGGATATTGACTCCCGAAGCAAGACAGCTCATCTGCAGTCCGCCGGACATTCTTGTGTTGATTTCAAGAAGATATAACTTATCTCCGTCATATCTGAACTGAACATTGCATGGGAATTCAAGATTAACTTTGTTGAGAACATTTGCCGTCATGCTGATGATCTCCGTGTCATAGAAAACCTTTTCTTCACGAGTAGGACTTTTTAGCCGCGGAATGGCTATCGTTCCCGAATCTGTTCTCAAACAGTCAACGCTGACTTCGAGACCCGAAAGGTAAGGCATGACCATCAGTTCGTCGAATTGTTCCTTTGTTGAAAGCGCCGAGTAAACATCGCTGTAGCTTATCGTAGTTCCCTGATAGACTCTGAGACGATCGAATTCGTTTTGATGTTCGATTATCTTTCGGAAGCTCATTCCACCCTCGTCGCAGACAAATTTCATGCAGACCATTTCATATTTTTCACGAAGCTTTTTGTAGACCTGCGCGAATTCTTCTGCCGTGCTGACGGAATAATAATCGGGAATATTTATGTTTTCGTATCCTTTAAAATAGCGGTAGGTTGCCGCCTTATCGCTCAGAAGCTCAATGTTTTTCCAGTCATCGACCATGACCTTTACATTGATCTGTTCAAAACGGCTTTTTGCTTTGCTGATATCCGACATATTTCTTCTGGGAACAAAAACGTCAATTTGATGCTCTTCACAGAATTTAAGACAGTATTCTGTATATTCCTCACCCGAAATATTGGGTTCTTCGTACCATTCGTCACAGACCTTCTGAATGACGGAATCTGCTCTCAGATTGGTTCCGATCACATGGATATCTTCTTCTTCGTCCTCTTTGATAAGCTCAATGATCCTGTACACCGTACTGAACCAATGATTAAACCAGACCTTTATCATTGTTAATACCTCCAAACAGTTATATAACGAAATATATTGAATAAATACTCCGTATTTATCGGGATTTTCCGCGAGAAAAGATGTCGTCCGGATAACGATATAGCCCGAACCGAAAACATGAGTCTTCCCGCGATTATGTTTATAACTCACATCTGAATTTTAGCCGGGGGCATGACTGTCATGCGTCCGCCAGTTTTTTTATTATACCGCATGTTTTATAATGAGTAAGCGGATAATATTCCACGGGAACGTTCTTTTCCTCGGCGAGTCTTACGATGTGCGCCAGATCATCGGCGCCTTTGTACTTTTCATCAATAAGAACTTTCCACGGAACACGTCTCAGAAGGACTCTTGTTGTTTCTCCGATGCCGGGTTTCACAAGGTTTATATCATCTATTCCGAAATGTTCCGCAATTGCTCTGACCTCGTCGACGCCCTTTGTTTCGGGATTGTTTTCACGAACATCGCCGCAGTGGGAATAGTCGAATTCGCTTTCGATCGCATTGATGAATTCATACGAAAGATCGCTGTCTTTCAATTCGCCGTAATAAACCGCACCGTGAAAATCATTTTCCTTTATAATATCGTCTCGGAGAAATGTTCTGCTGACCAGACCCGAGACGGTGCTGTTCAGACATGAACTCGGAATAAGAATATCCTCATGCGTTCCGCAAAGCTCCGTTACGTTTGCAGGGTCCGCAACAACGGCGATATCCGCCGAAACATCGGGATAATCCGCAAGCTCCTTTTGCAGCGTGTTAAGGATCGCGCCTTTTCCGATCCAGCCGTCAACGAAGAGAAGACTCTTCGCGCCGTGAGTGCGGATCAGGAACTCCATCGCGTTTTTATCTATTCCGCGTCCTCTTATGATAGATATCGAATAGTGCGGAACATCGATCTTGTATTTGTTTTTTATGTATCTCTTAATGAGAATTCCGATGGGGATACCGGCTCTTGCGAGTGAAACCAAAACAACGTCTTGCCCTTTTTCGTTAATGATCTTGTCGGATAACTTTCCTATGGCAGCGGCTGTAGGTTTTGCGTAGTTCTTTAAAGCTTCCGCATATACCTGCATGTATTTTTCCGTCGGAACATATTCGATCGGAAGCATTTCACAGTAGTGTTTTCCTGACTGAATAAGCCTTTCACGCTCCTCGGTCGGCTGAGGCTTTACAAGTCCTGTCACATCTTTCAGAAGCAGAGTAACATCGTCTTTAGAATAAGATGTTTTCACCAAATAATCTTTGCCGTTATTCATTATCGCACCACCTGTAAACTCTGATATTATCGTTTCCGACCGATCTCAGTGCATTGATAAGGGTATTAAGACCGATCGCGGAATGGTTTGCCGAATCCGTAATGACGATGGCCGCGTCATATTTTTCGAGATCATATACGAACGTTGTTCGTTCGTCATCGTAAAGACTCAACAGCTGAAATCTTTTTTTCAGCGGATAGTTTTCTTCAGGACTTGTTACGATAGGGCTGCGCGTTGTGGAATGACTTAATGAGACGATCCCGTTTTCTTCAAGACGTTTCGCCGTGAATAATGCAGGATACATGAACTCTTCTGTTCCGATAACGACTGCTGTTTTTATGCTGCTTCCCAGATCGGAAATTATCCGTTCGGATAATTTTTCACACGCAGCGTCATACTCGCGTCCGTCGGAAAGGCGTCTTGTGTTGATATAATTATCCTTTACAGAGATCGTTTCGCAGTTTGCGTCTGATTCGTCTTTTTCACAGTATACACCTTGACCGCTGAAGCCTTCGGCAATCGCGGTAAACGGTTCATGGTTTGTTTTTAAAAGGTAATGTATTTCTATATTCTTCTTTTTATATCGTTCAAGCGCTTCTTCGTCCATGCCGTTGAGAAGCGAGGCGACCGAAAATTTCACCTTGCCGGGGTAAAGTCTTTCGATGATGTCGATTATTTTCATGATCGTGCTGCCCGTTGTGACCTCGTCTTCGGCAAATATTATCCTGTCGATCAAGCCTATCACGCTGTCAATGTCATTTTTCACAAGCTTCTGTTCGGTGGCATGACTGTGTGATTCGGTGAAATATAAATATTCCGCTCCGGGGATCATTTCGCGCGTTGTCTGCATGAATCTGCAACCGAGCTTTACGGCAAGACGCGCGCCGATTGCTGTTGCAGTTTCCGCAAATCCTACGATAAGAATTTTTTCGCCGTTTTTTATGTAATCACTGAGCTTTTCGGCGAGACTGTCGAAAATTTCAAATGCTGTTTTTCCGCTGACGGGGATATGTTTTCCCTGAAGTCTGTTCACAACAAGATATTTCCGCTTGTTGTTATTTTCGCGCTTTGCGATGGCGACCATATCCATGATTTTATTTTCCCTTCTGCTTTTGATTAACCGTTTACTCCGTAGATTTCGGCGAGGATCTTGATTTTTTCTGCCCAGATGCAATGGGTCTTATATTCGTTCATTCGTTCCTTTGCCTGACTTCCTGCGACGAGTGAAGCGGAGTTTTTGCTCCAGTTGAGGATAGAATTTGCGTCCTGAAGGTCTTTAAGAGACACTTTGTAGGCATTGTGTACTACTTCTATCTGATTGGGATGGATAACGGTCTTTCCGAGAAAGCCGCATAGAATATCTCCGACAATTTCCGATTTAAGACCTTCCTCCCAGTTTTCACCGTTGAAATATTCCCAGACGGGACCGGAGATAACATAATCAAGACCGAAAGTGGTCACGATATCACTGAAAATGGCGGAAACGGGTTTTATATCATGAATGGACTCGTTGCTGTGGCGGCGGAATCCGAACATCTTGCAAAGATCGTTTCCTCCTACTCTGATGTTTAAAACAAGCGGCTCGATCCTTTTGAGTTTGTCTTTTATCGCATAAAGCATCGTGCATCTTGTCCTGAGATCGATCATTGCCTGACTTTCAAGAATAGGCATCATGTAAATTTTTCTGTTGTATTCACGATTTATTTTCAGGAGCTCGTCGATGTAACCGTCTGCCGTTTCGGGGATAAATTTCGGGATTATGAATCCTGTGACAAGGATCTGAGCGTCGCCGAGCATTTCCATAAGACGGCAGATCTGATCCTTTTCACGAACGCGTATAAATATTTTGGGAATATAGAAAGATTTTACGGCTTTCTTGTCCCATATTTTTTTCAAAGAGCTGACAACTATCTTTTCCGCTTCTTCGACAAAATCGTCGTTGATCGTATCTTCAAGACACAAAGCCAGAGAGTAATGATTTCCGAATTTTTCTGTTATAATAGATCTTACGATACTCTCATTATTGGCGGGGCAATAGAGAAGCGCGCCCACACTGTAGTAAATATTATCGTCCTTCATTTCAAAATTTAAACTCCTGTCCAATTTGTTTTACCTTTCAAACATTACGCCGTGTATGGAATTAGTTACACACAAAAATGCTGTTTGACCGTCAAATCATCATTCCGATACACAATATCAAAATAAATTATAACATAAATCTTAAAAAATTGGTAGATATTTTTTTTAGAATGTGGTAGAATTATACGTGTAAAAATTATCGAAATTTTAGATTCGATCAATAAAATTTTCGTTCAAGGTGGTGCAGAGGTGTGGCTGATATCGGTTTGGTTCACAATTTTTCCGAAAACATAAAGACAATCGAAGATTTTGTCAATTTTAGATGCAGCGACGGGAAAAATGTTTTTGTACGTTTGATTGGCGAGGACAATAATTTTTTGAAAGATATTTCTCAAATGGACAGAATGCTTTCCAAGAGCGGAAAGTATGTGAGAATCAGACGTCTGAATAGTATGATATCCCCGAACGAAGCGGAAAACTGCAATCTGCGCTATGAAGAATGGCTCAGAGGATTCAAGAAAAAGGCAATAACAGAAGCCACCAAGGGGAATGAGGAACTTTCCATGAGATTGGGTGGAGCTTTGGAGGATGTACTTTCTGTTTTTAAAAGAACGCGCCCTCAGATCAGTCCGTCGATAGAAAAGAACTTTATCGTAAAGCTTTTGTTCTGGTTTGACGAACTTGCGGAGAACGCGCCCGGAAGCAGTTTTGATGTCAGGGGAATGAAGATCGTTTGCGACAATGTCCTTAAGGTTCAGGAATATCTTTTCTTTTATATGATCGCGGTCATGGGCGCAAGTGTTCTCCTGCTTCAGAACAAAGATGATATCGACGATAAAACGAAAGAACTGAACTTGTCAAAACGATATGTCATCGGTCATCTCGGAAACAGCGTGATACCCGAATATCAGACTTACTCGGTTTCGGCAGGTAATTCCGTAAGTGTACAGCCGATCCCCCGTCCTCGTGAGTCTTTCGGCGGCACTCCCCCTGCTTTCGGGAACCCTCCCGTTCCCAATGCAAGAATGGCTCCTCCGAGCGCAGTAAAAGCGCCTTCGAATGCACCGACAGTGAAAATACCGCCGCGCCCCGGGCGAAACCGCTCTTCCGATCCCTTAAACGGTTTTGGCTCCGGGCAATATCCGAACAGGAACAATACCCGATCGGAAAATAATTTCGGTTCGTCTTCGCCTTATTCCTTTCCGAACAGAAACCGTTCTCCTCAGCCGACGGACAATTACCGTCCTCAGCAGCAGGGAAGGGGTGTTTCAAACGGCGATCGGTCTTTCTCTTACGGCTCTCCTTCGGTGAGAATACCTCCTCATCCCGACAGGGGGAATACTTTTAACAATCCGGCGGGAAGTTACGGAGCGATGCCGCGGAGTTTTATTCCTCAGCCGTCTTTTGCGTCCAATAATACGAATCGCGAATTTGTCGGAGAAACTTATCGTGACGGTCAGGTCAGGATCATGGGCGGAAATACAGTGGGAGTCAGACGAGAAAAAAGCTTTGAGGAGCTTGCGAATCTTGCGTCGTCTGTGGTTCAGATATTTGTTATGAACCGTCATGATAACATTCCTTCTAACAACAATCTGGCGGTCGAAAGCATGGGTTCGGGCGTGATGATAGGCAGAGACGGATATATAGTGACGAATCATCATGTTATTTCCGACGGAAGAGTTTACGGAGTGAGAATAGAAAACGATCAGCAGATATATTTCACCGATCAGCTTGTTAAGTATCACCGCGATTTCGACCTTGCAGTGATAAAGATCGATCGGAAGCTGGAGCCGATTCCCGTTTTCAATGACCCTAAAGGACTTGTCCGAGGTCAGAAAGTCGTTGCGATCGGAAGTCCTCACGGCCTTTTTAATACCGTTTCCGACGGCATAATTTCGGGATTCAGAAATGTTGACGGTATTGATATGATACAGTTCACTGCTCCGGTATCTCCGGGAAGCTCGGGCGGCGCGCTTCTCAATATGTATGGCGAGCTGATAGGGATCAGCAGAATGATAAGAAATGACGCTCAGAACATAAACCTTGCGGTGGGATATGATATGATAATCAATTTTTGCAAAAGCTTTATGTGATGATCGGTTGATCCGTTGTGATAGAAATAAAGTGCGGGTCGATGACTGGACCCGTTGCTGCCGTGAAATCGGATCGGAATAATATCTTTTTTGCTCGGAACAATGAAGGCGCAGCGAAGCGAATTGCAGTTCAAATAAAGGTTTAACAGCAAATTATAACTCTTAAGATCCGGCTCGAAAGCTCGGCAAATGTTAATAAATAATAAAAAATTTAAAAATATATTGTTTAATATGGTTATATATGGTATAATCAGCTTGTAGGCGTCTGAAACTGCCTGCTTTATGGAAAGGTATATTTTGAAGGAGATGGAAATTATGAAAAAGCTTGATCTGAAAAAATTCAGAGTAACATTCAACGCTCCCGTTATCCTTTGGTTCACTATTCTTTGTTTTGCCGCATGGGTTTTGAACATCGTGACGGGAGGCTGGACGAACGATCATCTTTTCAGCGTTTATCGCTCGTCGCTGCTAAGCCCCTTGACTTATGTGAGATTTTTGGGTCATGTTGTAGGACACGCAAACTGGGATCATTATATCAGCAACATGATGATTCTCCTCATCGTGGGACCGCTTCTCGAAGAAAAATACGGGTCTAAAAATATCCTTCTTGTTATTCTTTCGACGGCTCTTGTCACCGGAGTATTAAGTTTTATCCTTTTCCCCGGAATTCAGCTTTTGGGCGCAAGCGGAGTTGTTTTTGCGATGATACTTCTTTCCTCGTTCACAAGTCTCAAAGAAGGCGAGATCCCTCTTACTTTTATTCTCGTTGCAGTGATCTATTTGGGCGAACAGATATATCAGGCTGTTGCCATCGTGGATAATGTTTCAAACTTCGGACATATCATCGGCGGCGTCTGCGGTTCGGTTCTTGGTTACAGACTTAACAAGGACAAGATCAGGAAAAGCGTTCAGCCGTCCTATAATTACTACAATCAGCAGGGATACGGTCAGAACATGTATAACCAACCGGGGAATAATCAGAACTATCCGGTCGGACAGCAGTATCCTCAGTATAATAATCAGTATCCTTCGGGAAATGATAATACACATACGTACTATTAAAACAGGTGAATCGGTAAATGTTTGAACGTAAAAAGATTCAGAGTCTGAGGGAGTATTTTCTCCCTCGGGACAAACGGCAGCAGAACACCGTCTATTTTACACGGATCTGCGGCTGCAGCGAAGAAATAAAAGCTTTTTTAGCTGAATATTACCACGCCACGAGAATGAACGGGGCTGTCGTCGAAGGGAAGATCCCAAATCCGGACGGAAAAAATCTGTCTTTCTTTCAGGAAATGATGGGAACGGATTTCAAGCTTGAAAAGGGATTTTTCGTTCAGTCTCTCAACAGGTGGCTTCCGAGAATGAATTCTTCTCAGTACGAAGTCCTCGCCGATTCGCTTTACGCAGGGCTGACGGAACTTGCCAACAGAGGAAAAAACGAAAATGTTATAAAGAATTCATATATAAAGTTCATGTGCTGGATGTACTATAGATTTGAAGGCATCGTCAACAGGCTGGGTCAGGCGGACTTTCCGAAGATACTTTGTGACGGTTCGATCGGGATCTATGAATTGTACATGCTCAGCATTCTTAACAGAGCAGGATGCGATGTTGTTCTGCTGGTCTATGACAATGACAGCGAGTACAGTCAGATCGACCCGAGATCGCTGCTTTCCGACAGGTTTGAAGGAAAGGGGCTGTCCGCTTTTCCGCAGGGATATAGTATAGATTCCATAAGGCTTGAATTTCAGGCAAGAGCCGAAAGAGAAAAGCTTTACGGAGCGAAACCGAGTGTTCTGAACTGTACGAACGCTTGGCTTAAAGGGAATATTCTTGAGGATATAAAGACCGCGCCCGTCACAAGAGGAAACGATAAAAATCTTTTTTACAATGCGTTTTGCCGAATGTACGGCGCGGAGGATAAAATAACTTACCAGAATGATCTTTACAGATTTTATCTTGAAATAAAAAACAGCGGAAGAAATTATCTGATCGCCGAGAACAGTATACCTGTTCCTACGGCAAACGAGATCTCCAGACTGCGAAGAGGAAATTACGCAAATAATGAACAAATGCTTTCCGATATGTCGTCAAGGCTCAGATTCCCTCAGAATCCCGAACTTCAGAAGCTTATGGTAAAGGCTTTTCTTGATGTTATGCTGGAGGAAGCGGCGAAGCCCGATTCCAATGTAAACAAGCTTTCCGGAAAAGCTGTACATCTCGTCTGCTGGACTCTCAGATACATGCAGGCGCTGTTTCTGAATTGGTCTATGCCGTTGGTAGGGGTGTTTATTTACCTCGGCGGCTGCAAAAACGAATGTGAAGTATTGTTCTTGAAAATGCTTTCGAAGCTTCCGTGTGACGTTCTTATCCTTGTTCCGAATCTTAATTCCAAATGTCTTCTTGAAGACAAGACCCTATATGAGATGAGATACACCCAGACTCTCGTTATGAACGTTTTTCCTACGGAAAACAGCGGCTTGCAGATCGCGACTGCCGCTTATCATGCGGAAAGAGATCTTGACGAGGTGATGTATTCCGGAACGGGGATCTACAGGAATTTTCAGTATAGCCGTGCAAATACCGTGACCTTGAAGACGATGTATGAAGAGATCTCTATCCTTTGGGATCAGGAACTCAGATTTCGTCCGAATTTCAGCACGATCGACGAAACGGTGAATATTCCGGTGATATTTGCCAAGATCTCGGGAGTCAAGGACTCAAACGTTGCGAAGTACTGGCAGAATATAAAGGGACTTTTGACCGAAGATACCTTTGTAATAGGTTCTCCGCCGTATATTCAGCCGAACAGCCCGAACCCGTTCAAACAGAACATTACTCTGCTTTTTAAGAACGGAAAGCTTCAGAGAAACGCGATCGTTCAGAACAGATATTATCAGTATGGAGTATTAAGACCGGAAACTCAGAATTATATTCTCGATAAGCTTCAGGCTCTTATCGACTCGAGAGTTATCAGCGGAACGTTTGTCAACGGAACGGAATACGCCATTGTGGCTACTATTCTTAATTTGCAGACCGACATTATAAGACTTATCCAGAAATTCGACTTTACAAAGAAAAATCCGAAAATTATATATATCAACACGGGCGATTTTGTGATATCCCTTGAAGATGCGATAGTCACGGCATTTTTGAATCAAATAGGTTTCGACGTTGTATTTTTTGTTCCGACAGGATACAGGACGGTTGAAATGCATTTTTCGAGAGATCTGCTTGACGAACACCAGATCGGAGAGTATATGTACGACCTTCAGGTGCCGAAATTTAAGATTCCTGCGCCGAAGCCTTCCAAAGGCACGAAAGGTCCGTTGTTTAAAAATATTTTTAAGAAAGGGAAGTAGATATGGGAATTAATTTCAACAAAAACGAGCCTGTGGCTCAGCCGCAGTCGAACGCAATTATTTCTCTGTCAAAGGACGTTGAAGAGTACAGCATCGTCGAAGACAGAAAAGCAATGACCGCACAGCTTGTGAACTCACCGGAGGTTGACGCACTCGTCAGCCAGATCGAAGTCAATAATATCAGTACTATTGTGAATTTCGGTTCGGACGCAGCCAATCAGATCTCAAAGGCTTCCGACGTTGTTCTGAGGAATGTTAACATGTCTCAGCTTGACGACGCAAGCGTGATGCTCAATACTCTTGCCAAGATAATGGATCAGTTTGACTCAAAAGAACTTGAGGATAATCCGGGATTTTTCGACAAGATCTTCGGAAATGTCAAAAAGCAGCTTGACAAGATCCTTGCAAAATACAACACCATGGGCGACGAAGTAGATAAGATCTACGTTCAGCTTAAACAGTATGAATCCGAGATCAATCAGTCGAACCGCCAGCTTGAGCAGATGTTTGACGCTAATGTCAATTATTATCACCAGCTTGTGAAATATATCCTTGCGGGCGAACAGGGCTGTAAGGAGATAGAAGCGTATATTCTTCAAAGAAAAGACGATCTCGCCGTTACGGGAGATACATCGATACAGTTTGAAATACAGTCTCTTGAACAGGCTCTTTCGATGCTCGAACAGAGAACTCACGATCTTAGGACCGCGGAGAGCGTTGCAATGCAGTCCATTCCGCTCATCAAGACGATGGAGTTCAGCAACCTCAATCTTGTTCGAAAGATCGATTCCGCGTTTATCATTACTCTTCCTGTGTTTAAGCAGGCTCTCGCTCAGGCTATCATGCTCAAGCGACAGAAGATCCAGGCGGACGCTATCTCCGCTCTTGACGCAAAGACGAACGAGCTTCTTATCAAAAATGCTCAGAATACCGTCGAACAGTCAAAGCTTATCGCACAGCTTGCCGCAGGAAGCTCTATCAAGGTCGAGACCCTTGAAACCACATGGAGAACCATTATGGACGGGATCGAGGAAACGAGACATATCCAGGAAGACGCAAAAAGACAGAGATATGAAGCCAAGGCAAGACTGGAGAACATTAAGGACGAGTTCTACAAGAATTATCATATGCCTGCCGGTTCGGACGGATATATGCTGCCGAAGTGATTTTCGGGATAACTATTGTTTTATACGAGAAATAACAAACGGAAACTGTATTTTTGGAAACGGTTTATGAAAATAGGGACATGAGCAGGATCCTGAAGTTGTTTCTTGTTTTATAAAAAATAAAGCCGCGCAGCCGGCTAAAACAGGAGGACATAAAAATGCCAATCAATTTATCAAAAGGACAAAAAGTAGATCTTACAAAAGGTAATCCGAGTCTGAAAAATCTTATGGTAGGCTTGGGCTGGGACGTTAACGCTTTTGACGGCGGTTATGATTTCGACCTTGACGCTTCCGCATTCGTGCTCGGCGCAAACGGAATGTGCCCCACAGATAAGGATTTTATCTTCTACGGTAACCTCAAGCACGCAAGCGGCGCGGTTGAGCACATGGGCGATAACCTCACAGGAAGCGGCGACGGTGACGACGAGCAGATTCTTGTCGATCTTTCAAAGGTTCCGGCAAACATCGAGAAGATCGCCTTTACGGTTACTATCTATGACGCGGACGTAAGACGTCAGAACTTCGGTCAGGTTTCAAATGCATATATCCGTATCGTGGATCAGGTTACGGGTCAGGAGATCATTCACTATGATCTCGGCGAAGACTTCTCGATCGAAACGGCAATCGTTGTCGGAGAGATCTACAAGCACAACGGCGAATGGAAGTTCAATGCGATCGGAAGCGGCTTCCAGGGCGGACTCGCAGCGCTCTGCGGTCATTACGGAATTCAGGTTGCCTGATGATCGCGCGGATAATGTTCGTTCGCTGAGAAATTTTCGGTTTCCGTTAGGTGGATTCGAAACTGCGAATTAACCCGGGAAGCTGTCGGCTGATTTGTTCGGCGGCTTTCCGGTTTTTCGATAATAAACTTTGGGAGGATTGTTAATGGCGATTAATTTGACCGGGGGGCAAAAGGTGAGTCTTACGAAATATGATCCGAATCTGAAAAACATAACCGTCGGACTCGGCTGGAATTTCGTTCCCCGAGGAATAGGAATGTCTTTTGATTTGGATGCGTCGGCGTTTCTTCTTACAGCAATTGGTAAGGTCTCGGGCCCCAAGGATTTCATCTTTTACGGAAATCTGACTCACCCGTCGGGTTCGGTGACTCACAAGGGCGACAGACCCGGCTCCGGTGATAAGGCTAAGATCAAAATCGACCTTTCGCTTATTCCGTCCACTGTTGTGAGAATAGCATTTACGGTTACGGTCTATGAGCCGGAAGAAAGCAGACAGACATTCGGAAGTGTTCACAATGCTTATCTCAGGATCGTTGACGAAAAAAATAATGACGAGCTTGTCCGTTATAATATTGAAACGACATTTTCAAATGAGACAGCCGTTGTTTTCGGAGAACTTTACAGAAACAACGGCGAATGGAAATTTAACGCAATGGGAGACGGTTACAGCGGCGGTCTGGCGGGATTGTGCGGCAAGTACGGCGTTGAGGTCGGCTGATGGCGGTCTTTTTGTGTTGGATTTTCAAAATTACGGAGGAATATACTATGTCAGTTAATTTGCAGAAAGGTCAGAAAGTCAGCCTTTCCAAGGAGAATCCCGGACTTTCGAAGATCACTGTCGGACTTGGATGGGACGAGGCTCAGCCTCAGAGAGGCGGATTCCTGGGAGGTCTTTTCAATACGGTTCAGGATATAGACTGTGACGCGTCCGCTATCATGCTGCAGAACGGAAGATTTGTGAATAAGGGCGATGTCGTTTATTTCGGAAACCTCGTTCATTCATCACGCGCTGTTCAGCACATGGGCGATAATCTTACAGGTGCGGGAGCAGGAGATGATGAACAGATCAATATCGATCTCCAGAAAGTTCCCCCGCAGTATGACAGAATTGTGATCGTTGTAAATATCTATGCCGCATATCAAAGAAAACAGCATTTTGGTATGATCCGTAACGCGTTCATCAGAGTTGTGAATGCGGCTAACGGCATGGAACTGCTGAAATACAACCTCACGGAAAATTACAGCGGTCAGACTGCTATGATCTTCGGTGAGATCTATCGTCATAACGGCGAGTGGAAATTTAATGCTATCGGTGCGGGTACAACCGACGGTTCCATAAGCGATCTGGTTAAGCGTTACACCTGATTTGTTATCTGTTGTTGATACATTATCCACAACTTAAGAAAACAGGAAGTTTGAACGCAGGGGTTCGGGGACGCAGTCCCCGATAGGCGTGGGCGAAGCCCACAGCCTAAAAGCCTCCTTTTCCTTGAGGGAAAGGGGGGATGGGTGACGTCAATGCAGTAAAATAGAATCAACTGTTTTGATCGACAGGAAAATGCTTAAGTTGTGGACAGTGGTTGTTGATAATAACATAAAAACGCTTTTTCGATTTTGGAAAAATGTTAAATTGACCGATTAATTCGGAGGAGGGGAAACGTTGATTGACGTTTCTCCTTATTACGTGTTATAATAACATAACAGCATTTGTAAATTATTGAAATTATATATTTACATAATAATGTTTATGCTGTAAAATTTGTTATGCACGACCCACTTCCGTGTTATATAAAAAAACCAACGGAATTTGATCGTGTGGAAAATTTGGAGGGATTTTCAGTGAAGTACAACGGACTTAGCGACAAGGAAGTCGAAAAGTCAAGAGAAGCGCATGGCTCGAACGTGATCCCGGATTCCGAACCTACCACATTTTGGGCGGAATTCAAGGAAACTTTCGGCGACCCGATGATCAAGATCCTGCTTGTAATAGCAGCGATAATGATCGTAATGTTCTTCTTTGGCAAAGCAGAGATCTATGAACCTATCGGAACTATCGTGGCGATCCTTGTTGTTGCGACTGTTTCGGCGAAGACGGGTGTTGCCAGCGACACCAAGTACAGAGAACTTAAAGACAGTACGGAAAAGGATAAGTGTAAGGTTTACAGAAACGGTCTTGTTACCGTCATTGATATTGATGACGTAGTAGTCGGAGACAAGGTTCTTCTCCAGTCGGGTGACAAGATCCCCGCGGACGGTATCCTTATCGACGGAAAGCTTAAAGTCGACAATTCGGCTCTCAACGGCGAAGCAGAGGAATGTAAGAAAACTGCTGCGGACGAAAGTGTTCAGCTTGCAGACGACATCACAGGCGACACCTTTGTTGACGCACATTCTCTTTTCAGGGGAGCAGTGGTTTTTGACGGCGAGGGTATCCTCGATGTAAGAAAAGTCGGCCTTAAAACCATGATGGGAAAAATGGCGGAAGAAATGCAGGAGGACGAGCCTGATTCTCCGCTCAAAGTCAAGCTTGCAAAGCTTGCAGGTCAGATTTCCATGTTCGGTTACATCGGCGCGGCTGTTATTACTTTACTTTATATCGCGTATTTTATATTCTTCCAGCCGGTTGCGGATACGGGCGCTGTAGGTCCTGCTGCGTTCTTCGGTCAGGACATCGGCGTTATCGTTCAGAAATTTGTTGACGCCGTTTCTCTTGCGGTCGTAATTATAGTTTGTGCGGTTCCCGAGGGACTGCCTCTTATGATATCGCTTGTTCTTATGCAGAATACAAGCAAAATGCTCGATCATAACGTTCTCGTAAGAAAAGCCGAAGGTATCGAAACAGCAGGTTCTTTGAACATTCTTTTCAGCGATAAGACCGGAACTATCACAAAGGGTAAGCTCGAGGTCGTTGATTTCTTCACGGCTGACGGAAAATCTATCGCTATTTCGGATCTCAGCAAGCACAGTAAGGTCAAGGGACTTGTCGATATTGCTATCGGTAAAAACACACAGTCACTCTTCGACGATCAGCATAGGGTCATCGGCGGTAATGCTACCGATCAGGCTTTGATGAAGTTTATCGGTGAAGATGTTTTCACCAATCTTTCTCAGACGAAGGATTATGTTGTTACCGAAAGCCAGGGATTTAACTCAACCAACAAGTTCAGTCAGGCAAGGATCGAAAAGCTCGGAAAGACTTTCTATAAGGGCGCTCCGGAAAGACTTCTTGCGAATGCTGTCAAGTATCTTGATAAAGACGGTAATGTTCAGAAGCTTGACAAGAAGGTTCTCGACAAGAAGATCGACGAACTCGCAGAAAAGGCAATGCGTGTTCTTGCCTTCGGTTATTCCGAGAAGAAGATGACGGAGAGCAAGATCAATGACGATATTGTCATCGTAGGTCTTGTAGGAATTCGTGACGAAGTGCGCCCCGAAGCCAAGGACGCTATAGCAGAGGTTCAGGCAGCGGGTATCCAGGTCGTAATGATAACCGGTGACCGCCTTGAAACAGCCGTCGCTATTGCAAAGGACGCAGGTCTTCTCAAAAACGACAAGGACGTTGCGCTTTCTTCCGCTCAGCTTAATACGATGAGCGACGAAGAGGTCAAGAAGGTAATTCCTCAGATCCGTGTTATCGCTCGTGCGCTTCCTACGGATAAGTCAAGAATGGTTCGTCTCTGTCAGGAAATGAACCTTGTTGTAGGCATGACCGGTGACGGCGTTAACGACTCACCCGCACTCAAAAGAGCCGACGTCGGATTTGCAATGGGCAGCGGTACCGAAGCTGCGAAGGAAGCCGGAAAGATCGTTATCCTCGATGACAACTTTAAGTCTATCAAGGACGCTATCTGGTACGGAAGAACTATCTATCACAACATTTTGAAGTTCTGCAAATTCCAGCTTGTTATCAACGTTGCAGCCGTTGTTGTCAGCGCGATCGCTCCGTTCTTTGGAATTGAAGAGCCGCTTAAAGTTACTCACCTTTTGTTTGTAAACCTCGTAATGGACAGCCTTGGTGCGATCATGCTCGGTAATGAGCCTGCGCTCAAGAAATATATGTATGAGAAGCCGCGCCGCCGCGACGAGAGCATTATCAGCAAGAAGATGATGGCTCAGATCGTAACGATGGGCGCATGGGCAACGATCATCAGCTTTGCGTTCCTTAAGCTTCCTGTTTTCGAACAGTTCTTTGTTTCTTCACCTTCTTCACTTGAAGTTTCGGATCCTATGGATATTCGTTTGACAGGTTACTTTGTTCTCTTTATCCTTGCGGCGCTTGCCAACGGATTTAATGTACGTGACGACGGATTCAAGATTTTCAGCGGTCTTGGTGAAAATCCGGGATTCCTTAAGGTTATGGTCACAATTATTGCTATTCAGGCATTGATCGTAAACTGCGCTTTAATTCCGCTTGCACCGTTCCGTTTTATCGGTGAAATGTTCAGCTGCGTTCCTTTCGGTATTACGGGTTGGTGTGTTGTGGTTGTTCTTGCTCTCACAATGATCCCTGTTGATATTATCAGAAAGATTTGTATCGGCGCAGGAAAGAGCGAAGAAAAATCAGAAGCAAAAGAAGAAAAGTAATATTGTTATGTCTTTATAATCCACTTCAGCCGTCGAATCTTTTCGGCGGCTGTTGAGTTTTTTTGAGATTTGAGCGTTAAATGTATAAGCAAAAAATATAGGCAGCATTCCTGCATTCCGGATATTGTTTTGAAAGGAAGAGATAAATGTGGTCAGTTACCGCCATACGGTTCAGTACTATGAAACGGATAAAATGGGGATCACCCATCATTCAAACTATGTAAGATGGATGGAAGAAGCAAGGGTGAATTACCTTGCGAAAGTGGGCTGCGGATATGATGAAATGGAAAAAGAGGGGATCATTTCTCCTGTTCTTTCTGTAAGCTGTAATTATAAAAATACTACGACGTTTGCCGATGTAATTGAAATAAGAACGGCAATAAAAGAGTTTAAAGGTCTGAGAATGACTGTTGAATATGAAATGATAAAGTTAAACGATAATTCGGTCGTGTGTACAGCGGAAAGTCAGCATTGCTTTTTGAATGCCGATTTTAAGCCCCTCAATTTAAAAAAGTCAAATCCGGATTATTATAACAGATTGACTTCAGAGTTGAATGAGTAAAATAATTTGTGAATATTTTTATGGTGTCGCTGTGTTACGGCGAGTAGGGTGTTTTCTGATCTTCGGACGGGGACGCTTGGGCTTGAAGCATGCCTCCGGCGGGCGAGACGCTGTTCCTGCACCCTGCCCGCTTTTTCCAAAAAGCAGTGTAAAAACTTTAATCTTTTCAAAAACTCGTGGGTATATTTATAAAAACTGTTGACAAATTCTTTATTATGTGGTATTATACTAAGGCAGTTTTGTCACAGAGATTTCTGTAAAAAAGAAAAAATAAAATTTTTTCTTGACAAAGATCTCAATATGTGATATAATAATCAAGCACTGTTAAGGAAAGCTTGCTACTTTTACTTATGTTATGCTGGTGTAGCTCAGTTGGTAGAGCAGCTGATTTGTAATCAGCAGGTCGGGGGTTCGAGTCCGTCCACCAGCTCTTTATTCTGCGGTTTTTATGCTGCGGTTTACATAGATAAGCTTATCGGCTTATCGCTTAGTTTGGGAGAGTTCCAGAGCGGTCAAATGGGGCAGACTGTAAATCTGTTGTTTCGGCTTCGGTGGTTCGAATCCACCCTCTCCCACCA
>CACYDE010000053.1 GCA_902773045.1 uncultured Ruminococcus sp.
AGGCAGTCGGACGAACTGATAAGCATCCTTAAGGACGGCGCCGAAAGAGCAAATGCCATCGCGGGGGTCACGATGAAAAGAGTCCGCGACGTCTTCGGTCTCGGACTCTGATCCCGAGCATTCACTTAACAGATATGACTTAGTCAGCGTTTTTAAAGGTTTAGGGCGTATACACTCTAAACCTTTTTATATATCCGGGAGATCCCCGAATTGGAATATGCCTGTGAGAAAAGCATTGCTATTGTGCGGACAAACGAAGGCAGCTTTTGTCAAGGGTGAATTTGAATAATGATGCTGAAATTACCTGAAGGACCTTAGTTTGTCTTTCCGGTTTATTATTCGTATGATATTGGTTTTGTTCCGGTTTGTTCATGATTTCGAATATAATATAGAGGAAATCGCAATCCACAATGAGGTCTATAGAATGGAAAAATGTATGACAATCAAAGAAGCTGCCGAAAAATGGGGCATCAGCACCAGACGGGTGACCACGCTGTGCCATGAGGGGCGGATCGAAGGTGTGGCAAGGTTCGGTGCGTCGTTTACCATCCCATCGGATTCGGAGAAGACTGCCGATTTACGTTTCAAGAGCGGCAAATACATCAAAAGCAAGAAATAAGGATTTGGAAAAAATCGGCGCTGTCGGTAGGCTGAAGGATGGCGACGTGCTGCGGCCTACGGCCGCCGGATTGCTCATGTTTGGCGAATAATACCGCATTGTGCGCTATTTCCCGGAATATTTTCCGGACTATCGGGAGGTGCTTGATCCAGCGATCCGCTGGATAGACAGGACGATCTTAACGCTTGCTTTTCTTGCTTTTACAAAAAAACAAGCGAAAAAAGCAAGCGGTAAAAATCAGGCGCAAAAGGCCATAAAGAACAAGGACAAAATTCTGTCTTACATTGAAAATAACGAAGGCGCAAGTTCTTCTGAACTCAGTGAAATCCTTAACCTTAATAGTGCAAGTGTCAGAGTTCTCCTGTCAGAGCTTACAGAAAAGGGGCAGATTGTTCCTCAGCGCAATGGCCGGTCAAGAAGATATGCGCTTAAAAGATCGTTTTCATAACAGAGGTAATGCGGCGGGAAACATATCTCCCGCCGCTATTGTTATCATGACAGCACATCATCACATTTAAAACCTGTTATTATTGGGGAGATGGCGCCTTTTTCAGACTGCATGATAACGCCAACATTGAAAAACCATTGCCTTTATTACTCCTGCATGAGGTGGATGCCAAACCCCCCGATTTCGTCTTCCAAATAAACAGAAGTCAGTCTTCCGTTTTTGTATTTCGCGGTGTCCATATTGAATGCTATGCCTTTTTTGGCAAGATGATACATCGCTCTTGCAACATCAGGTGTACCTACGGCAATATGTCCGTGGACTCCCGGAAATCTCTTCCTGCATACTTCGATCCCGTCTGAAGCAAAGGTCGAAGAAGTTTTCGGTTCTTTATTAAAACCGAATATCTCGCAGAATCTTTTCACCTGTTCTTCCGCCTCTTCTTCGCTATCATTATGTATTCCGACATGAACGACATGGAAATTCAGCATTTTTTCAACCGCTTCACGTGACAGGCGTTCGATCTCATCAAATCTGCCGTTATTCACAAGCTCCCCTTTCACCATCCATGAGCCGCCGACAGCAATGACCTTCTTAAACCCAAGATATTCCAGAAGGTTATCTTTATTTACTCCTCCCGTTGGAACGAATTTCAGGTTTACGTAAGGGCCGGCAAGAGCTTTCATCATGGGCACGCCGCCTGCCTGACCTGCGGGGAAGAACTTTACAGTGTCAAGGCCTGCTTCCAACGCCATCTCTATGGAATTCGTATCCATGCAGCCCGGAACGATCGGTATTCTCTTTTCTACGCAGTAATTAACGACCTTCGGATTGTATCCCGGGGTCACGATAAATGCCGCTCCGGCAGAGAGTGCCCTGTCCACCTGTTCGGTATTCGTCACCGTTCCCGCTCCGACAAGCATATCCGGATACGCTTTAGATATATTCCTTATCGAATCTTCCGCAGCAGCCGTTCTGAAAGTTACTTCAGCGCAGTCGATACCGCCTAGGATAAGCGCTCCCGCAACATCAACAGCTTTGCCGGCATCTTCAAGCGCCAGGACCGGTATTATACCTATCATGGAAAGTCTATCGAGAATCTCGCTCATAATCTTCTCCTATCTCTGCACTCTTCCGGAGCCGTCACCGGTCATTAGCTTCCTGACATCGTCAAGGGTAACACGGTTGAAATCACCTATGACACTGTGTTTCAGGCAGCTCGCTGCAACAGCAAATTCAAGGGCATCCTCAACCGTTTCATAGTTATTGAGTCCGTAAATGAGCCCTCCCGAGAAACTGTCGCCTCCCCCGACTCTGTCAACG
>CACYDE010000054.1 GCA_902773045.1 uncultured Ruminococcus sp.
GTATTAGCAAATTTGAAGCTGAAGGAGTAAGATTTGATCGGCAACAAATACGTGATTATGCTAACACCTTTTCCGCTGAGAGTTTCATAAAACAAATGTATGAGTATTGTATGAAAAAAATGAATCTTTCAAAATCATAATAGGCTTAAAAACAGGTGATCGTTTAAACAATAAAGTGTCCCCCAAATCAAATACAAATCTGAAGCATAGTAATCAACAAGTAAATAGCTGTGATATCATGAAGATGCTTTACCGATACAGAGGATAGGGTAACGATGGAGAACGATCCGAGCGCCTTATCGGTTTGCAGGAATATAGTGTATCACAGCGCTGTCTTTTCTTTCTTCCCGGAAATCAAAGAGCAAGCTACCGGTGGTCGTGCGCGTAGCCTGACAATGAACGCTTTGCTTATGTAATGACAGCCTTGATTTACATGAATAACGGTTCCATTGTCAAGCCCACAGCCGTGTTTTTCTTTCATCTGATTAATGGGGTCTGCAGAACAAATTCAATCTGCAATGTCGAGCGCAATGGATACCGGAAGAAAGAAAAGATCCGGTAAAAGAAACAAGAAAAAAAGGTCTGCGCTGCGTGCAGAATATTCCGTTCAATATATACATATTGCACAAAATGTTTTTGTATTATTGTCATCAAAACCATATTAATACCATCAGTAACACTTCCGATCCAGGAATGGGTCAAATTTTGACACCTGGGCTGACGAGTTGATGCCGTGAACGGGTCGTTACATGTTGGAAGAAAAAACAGTCTGTCTCGGTTATTTCTGAGGAGTTTTATTATCTTGGGAGGAGTGCGTAATGAAACTAACATTTGTACACGATGGACCATTAGTCTATGATGATAAGGGAAATTATTATGAATTTGCGTATCATGAACTGTATGAACGCTTTTCTTATCTGGCAGATGAGATATATTTTATGTTGAGGACAAAGAAGATCTCCAAAGATAGAAAGTATACGCTTGTACCAAAACAGGTCAATGTGGTCAGCGTGCCAAATTTCAAAAATCCGAAGCTCTATTTCAAAAATAAAAAAATAGCGGAAAGAATAGTCGAACAGCAGGTGCTACAGTCGGATATTCTGGTTCTGAGAACGCAAAGTTCCATTGCGCAGCTTGCACTAAAGTATATCAAAAAGTATAACAAGCCATACATTATCGAGAGCGTAGGCTGTTCGTGGGACAGTTACTGGAATCATGGAATAGTGGGAAAGATCGTAGCACCGTATATGTATTTTAAAACAAAGTCAGCAATTGCAAAAGCGCCATTTGTCTATTATGTAACAACTGGCTTTTTGCAGAAAAGGTATCCTACAAAAGGAAATACGGTTAGCTGCTCAAATGTAGTTTTAGATGCCTTGGATGAAAAAACACTAACTGGAAGACTGGAGAAGATTAAATGTTTTGATCCTGAAAAAAAATTAGTGCTTGGAACTGCTGCTGCACTTGATACCAGATATAAAGGTCAGGAGTATGTCATCAGATCTATCCGCAACTTGGTGAATCGTGGATACAATGTGGAATACCATCTTGCTGGAGGCCTAACAGCTCAGACAACAACTTATTATCTCAAAGAGCTTGCTGAATCAGAAGGAGTAAGTGACAGGGTAGTGTTTGTAGGAAGTCTTTCGGCAAATGAAATGGCGAATTATTATGATTCTCTTGATATTTACATCCAACCCAGCAAGCAGGAAGGACTTCCAAGAGCGGTTATCGAAGCTATGAGCAGAGGGTGCCCCTGTATCGGAACCAATATTGCGGGTATTCCGGAATTAATACAAGAAGAGTTTTTGTTCAAAAAAGGAAGCAGTGCAGAAGTTGAGAGGGCAATATGTAGAATATTAGAAGCTGATTTGTCCGGAATAGCAACCGAGAATTTTAATAAAGCTCGCAATTACGAACGAACAAAGCTGAATAAGAAAAGAGAATTGTTTTATGATGCTTTTTTGAGTACGATCAAGTAAGATCAATCGGAGATCATGATCAAACAGCCAATAGTGATTTTATTGTATTTAGTAAGGAAGGATAGATGCTCATGAAAGTCGTAATACTTGCGGGTGGTTTTGGTACAAGAATTTCTGAAGAATCCCATCTCAAACCAAAGCCGATGATCGAGATCGGAGAAATGCCGATTTTGTGGCATATTATGAAAACATATTCGCATTATGGATTCAATGAGTTTATTATATGCGCCGGCTATAAACAGCACGTTATTAAGGAATGGTTTTCGGACTATTTTTTACATACATCTGATATAACCTTTGATTTTACTAATGGTAACGAATTGATCGTACATAACAAAAGCGCAGAGCCGTGGAAGGTTACGGTTGTTGATACGGGACTCAATACGATGACCGGAGGAAGAATAAAAAGAATTCGTAAATACATAGGAAATGAAACATTCATGCTTACCTATGGCGACGCCGTTGGAAACATAAATATCAGTGAGCTTCTGGAGTATCACAGAGCGCATAAGAAGATCGGTACCATATCCGTTTATAATTTTGGGCAGAACAAGGGCGTGCTTGAGATTCAGAGTGATGGAATGGTAAAGGCGTTTCGTGAAAAATCCGATCTTGACGGAGATCTGATCAATATTGGCTTTATGGTGATGGAACCGGATATCTTTGACAGAATAGAAGGCGACAGTACCGTTTTTGAAAAAGAACCTCTTGGCAGTCTGGTGTCAGACGGAGAATTGATATCCTATACCCATAAAGGCTTCTGGCAGTGTATGGATACACTTCGTGAAAAACAGTATCTTGAAAAACTATGGGGTTCAGGAAAAGCTCCCTGGAAGGTGTGGTAAAAATGATGGATTTCGATATAAGCTTTTATAAGGGCAAGAGAGTATTTGTTACGGGTCATACAGGCTTCAAAGGTTCATGGCTCTGTCAGATTCTTAAATATGCCGGCGCAGAGGTAACAGGCTACTCGCTGAATCCTCCGACAGATCCTTCTTTATTTGAGCTTGCAAACATATCTGATGGTATGACTTCTGTAATCGGAGATATCAGAGATTATAA
>CACYDE010000055.1 GCA_902773045.1 uncultured Ruminococcus sp.
ATTAAAAGGAGGGAAAAACATGAAGAATTTCGGTAACAAAGATTTTTTTGCGGTAGAATATGAACTTTCCGTTCCAAATGCCAAAGGAATTGAAATAAATAATTCTATCGGCTGTTTAAAACTATGGATCAATGGAGCAGATATGCTTTCATACAGATATAACGGAAAGACGCTTTGCTTCAAGGGTATCTTGTTTTATATAGTCGATTGGTTTTTTGATAAAATGGAATACATAATCGGTTATGATGAATTTCCTCTTCCTGTGGAAGGTGAAAATTCACTGGAGCTTACGGAAAAATCGAACATCGACATCGAAGATGAAACCGAACTTGATCTGTGGTATACCGCAAAGGACAGATGGGTTTCCAATCATTCATGCTTTTCCGTGATAAGCGACTGTGTGATCCCGAATATGTATTTCAGACGTGTGAACGATAATGTTGAAATATCGTGGAATAATGATTTCTGGAAAAACAGAGAGATTGAATTTTCGGAAGAAAAAGGAATTTTTGTTCTTTCGCTTGATGAGTTTAAAAATGTTATTTTTTCTTTTTTGCAGGAAATTACGAATGACTTTATGAGTATCTATGAAAACCGGTCTTTCGCTGAAGATTGGAAGAACAAAGCTTTCTTTGAGCTTAAAATTTCCCGAGACCACGGCGATCAAGTTTGATAAATTTGGGTTTATTATTTAAGATCATAGTTTTCAAGTCGTTTTCGCATACATATGTAAAGATAAAAAATCTGTGTCATAAACGCATTATATTCATATTATGTATAAGGTGATGAAATAATGCGTAATGATATGATGAGGTTTAATGCCGTAGCTTTTGTGAAAGGCGGAGATGAAGCACCGCGGCTTTCGGGAGTGGTTCGTTTTTTTCAGAAAAATGACGGAGTTCTTGTCGAAGCGAGGATCACAGGACTTCCCGGAAGTCAGACAGGCTTTTTTGCAATGCATATTCATGAGGGAAGATGCTGCGGAGGAGAAGATTTTTCGGAAACACGCGGTCATTATAACCCGGATAATATGCCGCACCCCAATCATGCAGGCGATCTTCCGCCGCTGCTTTCGTTTTCGGGGAATGCCTACATGACAGTGATGACGAATCGCTTCAGAGTGAGTGATATTATCGGAAGGACTGTGGTTATTCACAGCGATCCCGACGATTTCTACTCGCAGCCGTCAGGAGATTCCGGAGAAAAAATAGCATGTGGAGTAATCAGAAGAAGATAAAAGATACATTATGAAAGATTCGGGCGGTATGGTTTTTGAGAACTGTACCGCCCGAGTCTTTTTGATTGGAAATGTATTATATTGAGCTGATGCCTTTTATCAAGCAGGTTTCCTCGACCACTCCGTCTTTGAAGCGTACCGAATAGTAATGTGAAGTCCAAAATTCGTTGCTGACCAAATAGTTGAACTCCCGATCGGTTCCATAATTCCCTTGGGTATAATTTGTTCCGAGAATAGCTTCCACTTCACTGTAGGTCATTCCGATGAGATCGTATTGACTTTCCATATCCTCGATCATGAGATATCTGTTGTACATGAATCGTTCCCATTTTTCGGGTGTGAATGTTCTGAAGCAGAACTTTAATCCCAAACTTGCTCCGAACAAAAGAACGAGCCATGCAAGAGAGACTGCCATTGTTCTTTTTACGCAGTCACCGAAGAATTTCCCGGTTATTCCATGAAAAACGAACGGGAGATAAAGGATCACAACGGGAACAACAGCGAACAGAACGTTAAATAAAATTTTTGATGTACTGTAAATTATTGCTCCGTTGAGCTGTGTGTATCCATATAAAATAATGCCGATTAAGATGAAGATCGTATAGAAAAAAGCTGTAATGACCCGTCCTTCGATTTTCTTTTCCGTGTTGTTCATAATTCTGTCACTGTCCTTTTTTGTAGACCGCAACGCCGAATTCAATTTCCGTTTCAAGCTCCTTTTTTAATTCGAGTTTTTGTTGGTCACTGCGCGAGGTTTTGTAATAGTACGGAGTCATTTTGAAAAGGTTAAGAATATCTTCGCTGTTTTCAAGTTTTAAGGTGTATTTTATTTCTCGGAAATTTATAATTTCGAATCCGTCAAGTTCTCTGCTCTCTGTCTTGTTTTTGTATGGCTTTTCATAGATCGCCTTCTTTAAACCGAAAAGGTGATTTTCAAGAGGAAGCGCTTTTATCAAAACACCATTA
>CACYDE010000056.1 GCA_902773045.1 uncultured Ruminococcus sp.
CATTATCTCTTCATTGTATTTCTCTATCCCGATCGAACCGATAGCCTTTCCGTTATACTCTATCGCAAAGGTTTTCTTCTCATTGATGAACATATCGAGAATGGTCTTCGATTCTTCCTTCGTTTCGTGGTGTGACCAGCCTGCTGCTTCACCTACACCCGGAACACTCGCATACTCAAAAAAAACATCGAGATCGCTTTCTCTCCACGGGCGTATCGTGAGCCGTTCCGTCTTTAAAATAACATCTGAAATGTCGATATTTGCGTTCACTATACCTTCCTTCCGATTGTCAGAAAATGCGGGCTCATTCCGATCACGGTACGCTCATCTTCCGTCAGGTGAATGAGTTCAAGCAGCCTTTTCCTGCCGAGTTCATCGTTCCATTTTTCGTCGAGCATAGGCGTTATCCATACGCTGCCCTCGACCGCTCGCGTGTCTGATACCTCGAAGCCACTTTCCTTCAACTCGCTTTCCATATCGTCCACATGGTGAAAAAATGCGTTTGCGATAAAAAACGGATACTTTTCCGGGCGGTCATGTTCGCCTGTAGTGATCTCTTTTCTGAGCATATCCATGTAAACATCATCATCGAGAAAATCGTTATCCCTGCCGTAGGTCGAAAGCGCCCATGTTGCGGTGCTGTATTTCGATATGCCGGCTGCGATCAGCAGACCGCCCTTTTTCAGAACTCGATGAGCTTCACCCAGCACCTTTTCGCGCTCCGATCTGTCCTGCAAATGATACAGCGGTCCCATCAGCAGCACAACGTCCGCGCTCTCGTCGGGCTTGTCAATATTTCTTGCGTCCCCAACCTGCGCCTTGTACGGCGTTTTCATATTCTTCTTCGCGTACTCTACCGCCTTCGGCGCAAGCTCTATAAGCGTTACATCGTGACCCTGTTCGGCAAGCCACTCGGAGTATTTCCCGATACCGCCGCCGATGTCGTATATCACGCTTTTTTTCGTGATGTAGTCGGAGATGATCTCCTTCGAGCGGTAAAACTCGACAGCGCCCAGCCCGTATTCAAGGCGGTCGATCTCCGCACCGTTATTGTAGAAATCGTAGATTTCGGAATTGTTCTGCATAATGTCCCACCTCTTTCGTATTATTTCATAAAATTGTATTATAAATGCGGATTTGTGTCAAGAGCTTGCCTTGATGATTTTTTTAATTGGCAGGCAACCGGTAGGCAGGGCGGGATTTTTGCATAAAAATCAACCAAGCCGAAGGTGCGAGAAACGGCTTGGTTGAGCGTTTTTTTGAGATTTTGATTTTTTGAGTCAGGCAAGAGATGTTGTCCTTACCAAACTGACGGTGGGGATCATTGATCTCATTTTTATTTCATTCTTTCGATTATGCCGATAACATCCGCAAGCGATTCGGCACTCGCCGCAATCAGCGGTTTCACTTCATCTTCGACGTCACGGTGATCGGGAACACAGATCACACGGCACCCTGCCGCGTGAGCCGATCTGACTCCATTCGGAGAATCCTCCAAAGCTATACATTCCTCCGGCTTTAATCCCAATTTTTTGCAGGCGTAAAGATAAACGTCGGGGAAAGGTTTTCCGTGCTCCAGCTCACACGCGCAAATAATATCTTCAAAACAATCCCGAACGCCCGCAAGTTTCAGATGACAGGTCGCCCTTTCATAATTTGTCGCCGTGGCGATCGCTGTTTTCAGCCCGTTTGCTTTAAGATGATCCGAAAGCTCACGGACTCCGGGTTTCGCCTCTATTCCGTGTTGTTCCACATATTCCGCCATGAGCGCAGCTCTGACTTGTTTGACTTTTTCATAGCTGTAGTCTTTTCCGAACGTTTCTTTGAGCATTTCACGCGCCAGACCCGAATCAAGACTCCTAAGCTTCAAAACGGTTTCTTCGGACATTTTATATCCGCATTTCATTGAAGCTTCCTTCCAGAATTTCTGATAAAGCTTTTCCGTGTCGAGAATAAGTCCGTCAAGATCAAAAATTACGCCTTTTACCTTCAAATCAGATCCTCTCCATTCCAAATTAAACTATTGCAGTAAAGAGATCCGCCGGATATTCCGACGGATCTCTCATCACCAGTCATTAACTTAAACGAGGGACTATCCCCCCTTAATTTTCTAATCCGTAAATATTTGTTCCCAGTAGTGACCGTACATATCCCCTTCAATGTAGCAATGTCCTACACCTATTTTCTTGAACTCCTTGTTCAGAATATTTGCGCGGTGACCCTCGGAATTCATCCAACCGTTAACGACAGACTCCGGCGTTCTGTAACTTGCGGCAATGTTTTCGCCTGCCGCATGATAATCAACGTCATACTCCACAAGAAGCGATGACCATTTGTCACCGTTCGGACGAGTGTGATCGAACAGCTCGTAAACTTCTTTTGCACGGATATCCGAGATCAGACACAGCGTGTCGTCAAGAACCAATTCGGGAACTCCCTCTTTTTGACGCTCGATATTAACCAAACGAAGAACCTCTTCGATGAAAGGATCACTGTTTTCGGTTTTCTGATCGCCTTCACCGTTATCGGATGAGTCACTGTCAGGCTCGGGAACAGCGTCTCCGAGATCCTCAAGTCCGATGGATGCGCGAAGAACGCTCAGCGCGTCGATCATATCTATACTGTCGTCGTTATTTACATCGGCAAGCGCAACCTGATCCGACTTGAAAGCTTCCAGATCTATCGAGTATCTCTGGATCAAAAGGGCGTCAACAGCTTCGATCTCACCGTTAAGATTCACGTCTCCGAGTCTTTTTTCTGAAGCAGAAGCCGAAATAGCTGTCATCGGAACAATAACAGCAAAAACCAATAAAAGTGCTGTAAAAGTCAATAATCTTTTTCGTTGTTTCATAAAGCGACTCCCCCAATCATCAATAAATAATCTCCAAAACTATCGAAGTTTTTAAACATAACGTAGAATATTTCTTTATATTCGATCACATATTCTTCACTTATAATGATAATACCAATCTCGCCCGTTGTCAAGCTAATTTTATTCAATCGCAGGCTTTTTTACCATATTAATACATCAATGTTAGTAAATTTGTGTAAGTTTTACTAAGCTTATGAATATATTTATAATTTAAATTAAATTTAGTTTATATCAATGTCAATGAAACGATAATTTACCGATTAAACGGTCTGTCTCTTCTCCGAAAATATATCCTTAACGCATAGTAATTAGCCGTCTATTCTTATCGAAACTGCGTTTCCGGGAATTCTATAGCAATCCAAATAAATAGACGGACAAAAGGAGGCGATGCAGGGGTGCGCATGGCAAGGAAGTGCCCTTGGGGTACGTCAGCTATGCATAAGTTCCGCTTGCCAATCGGTCTTCGCCGTAGGCTTGCCCTCTTGGAGCGTCA
>CACYDE010000057.1 GCA_902773045.1 uncultured Ruminococcus sp.
AATATATTGCGGCGGCGGTCGCTCTTTGTTTGATACTCACGGCGTCAGGCTGCGCGTCGCTTGGAACGGTGGATATTGACAGCGAAAATCAGGCCTATTCCAGAGTGCTTTACGTTGACGATGAGTCTGAGGAAGAAACGGACGAGGAAGAGCCTTTTGAAGACCCCTTGGACGAAAAAAATAACTCTCACAAGGCTGAAGCCGAAAATAAGGATAAAAAGAAAAACGAGAGCAAAAAGAGCGATTCGGAAAAGAAGAAGGAGTCGTCTTCATCAAAATCGTCAGCCGCTTCATCGAAACTGACATCAAGTAAAGCGGCAAGCTCGGCTGCAAGGGCTTCATCAAGCGAAAGCAAGAGCGTTTCATCGCGTTCGGAGAATTCATCGTCAAAGCTTGCGTCAAGCGCAGCGTCGTCAAAGCTCGCTTCAAGCTCGGCGATCAGAACGCGAAAGCCGACTGCCAGCGGCGTTTTTACGAAAAGAGATCTGTCTTATAACGCGCCGAAGGATTATGTCGATTTCGGCGATGACGAACGGTTTGTCAGAAGCGTCATGAAAGCCCCGAAGAAGCTGCTTTTCAGCGATGACGAAACGGAAGAAAAACTCATATATTCCGATTGTACGATGACATTTAAGCTCGATGAAGAGAACGGCTCGTATTATCTCGTGAATATTTTTGTACCCTTTGGCTCGGAGTACAAAACGTTTGCAGGCGTTGAAACGGAAATGAAGGCTTCAAAGGTGATCGCCGCTTACGGTGAACCAACGCGCATTGAGTATTTCTCAGACAGCGTATCGACAGATACCGACACGGATACCGATTCCGGTAAGATCGCCTATAATGAAGAAACGTTTGATGAACCGGAGTACGGCGAGGACGATGAATTCTATTATTATACAATAGATGATAAATCGTTGGTGATCGTAATTCGTTCGGGTCTTGTCTACGCGATGGAATATATTTGGGAACAAACCGATTAAATTCGATGGGAAGAGTTGCTGTATGGCGAAATCTATTCATTCAGGTCACAGAAGCAGAATACGCGCCCGCATTCAGAAATATGGGATAAACAGTCTGGAGGATCATGAGTTTCTGGAGTATTTGCTCTATCATACGATCCCCAGAAGAGACACAAACCCTATTGCACATAAACTGATCGATAAATTCGGCTCGCTTGAGGGCGTTCTGAATGCTTCGCTGAAGGAGCTTCGCGAAGCCGGTCTTTCAAAACGCTCTGCACTGTGGATACATTGTCTGCCGCATTATTCCGAAATGTACCAGGATTATTATTACGATGTTCCCGAACCGATGGAGGATCTTGACAGTATCTACGACAATATTGAAGAGCTTATAGAATCAACCTGCCGTGACGCAAGGGTAGGGCAGATGTTGGTCATATCGATGAGTCCGCTGGGTATGATAATCGGCAGCAATTTGATCGAGCTTACCGATAAAGAGGCAAAGGACAGAGTGCGCAAGCTGTGTCAGATAATTGTAAAAACTGACGCATATTATGTTGTGCTTGCCGACGTTCGCAGTTTCAGCAGTACATTTATGTCGGAATATGATGTCTATATGACGAATATCTATTACCGTGCATTAAGAGCGATCGATGTTACTCTGTTTGACAGATATTATTACTCTCCAAATCTTTGCCGTTCCTACAAAAAGCTTTCTCTGTTTTTTGCAACGGAAGAAGAATTTTTCAGCAGTAAATATTACAGCCTGATAAGAAGGCAGTATGAAAATTATTCGCTTTGATAGAATATTATTAAAGCATTATCCACAACTTAAGAAAGCGCAAAAGAACACATCATGAAGTTTTTTTGCCCAGCTTTTTTTACAAAAAAAGCTGGTCGCCGGAGGCAATACTCTAGCCCTTTTGGGGTGAATTTCAAAAATAGGCCGGTGGACTATTTTTGAAAGAGGGGAATTTTGGCAGAAAATTCCCCTTAGCAGCGTCTTAGACTAGTCTTCCTCGCCGCTCCAAGGCGACGCGCAGTGTTCGACTTTGTATTCTTAAGTTGTGGATAGTGATTATTAAAAGGCACATCAATTCGCATGATGTGCCTTTCCTTTTATATTTGTATCAGTAATTCTCCGCGTGAAGCTGGAAATACGACTGCGGGTGGGAGCAGACAGGGCATGTTTCGGGTGCTTCCGTTCCGGTCATGATGTGACCGCAGTTTCTGCATTCCCACACCTTGACCTCACTCTTTTTAAAGACTTCCTGCGCGTCAACGTTGT
>CACYDE010000058.1 GCA_902773045.1 uncultured Ruminococcus sp.
CAAAAACGTCTCGAAATACGTCAGTATTCCTTCGGCGTTTTTATGCACTCTGCCGAAAAAATCTGCTGCGCATCTTCGGCACAATCTTTGTGCGGTGTTGCCTTAAAGTGTTTTATTGAATTTTAGTATTCTTTCACCGATACTTTCCGCAGCTTGTACAGAACAATTTTTCATGACCGTTCTTTTCTCCGCAGTCGGGGCAGATCCACGTTCCGTCTTTGCCAAGATGGACCTTGGCGCCTGTCGGATAAGAATGATACGCGTCGGAACGCGGGAACATGGTGTCATGGGCTTTCAGCGCAGCACTCTGGAGGTAAGCATTACCGATTCCGCTGAATGCTCTTATCCCTGAGGTAGGCGCGCTGAATGCGGTCACAGAATTGGTTATAGGAGAAGTAACAAGCGTACCTTTATACAATTCTCCCCCACACTTTACGCAGAAATTCGCTCTGTCATCATTCCAAGCATTACATTTCTTACAAATCATATTTCTTTACTCTTCCTTTCGCTTTTGTAATAATAGTATCGTCAAAAGCAAAAGGTTAATACAGTCAGAAGAAAAAACATTCCAATATTTTTCCCTGAAAATATCGCTCATTCGCGGATTTACGTAATTCTGATATCAAATCAAACAAATACCCGGGAAGAAAAATTCCCGGGTAAAATTACTTGATTTGATCGACGCTGCATTTATCAATGGTTTCGCAAAATCAAATGCTGCCGCCATTTTGTTCCTGTCCGCCGTCTGGCATAAATCCGTTCATTCCGCCGCCGTGCATTCCGCCTCTGCCGCCGTTTTGCGGCATACCGCCGTCCATGGCGCCGTCAGGCATGTCGCCCATGCCGCCTCTCATTCCGCCTCCCATTCCCATTCCGCCGCCGTTGGAATAGGCATTTGAAGTCATTTCTATGGTTACGCTCTCGCTTCCGACTTTAAGAATATACTTACCTCCGGATTTTATTTCGGGAGCGCTGAGATTTACTGCGTTAAAATTCTTCTGAGCCGTATAGGAAATAATTTCTTCACCGCTCTCTGTCGTGAGAGTAATCTTTTCGCCGGAATTATGATTTGAAGAGAAACAGTAGAGTATAGATCCCTGTTCGGATTGTTCGGAGAAACTCTCTGCCATTCCGGAAGTTCCAACGGCAACGAGTGTTCCGCCCGATATTGACGCCGAAACTTCGAAATCTATCGCTGCGTTTCCGTTGTCTGTCGGTCCGTCAACCGTTACCTCGCCGCCCTCAATGACAAGCGTATTGTTCGAATCAAGACCGTCTCCGCCTGAGTTAACATGAAGCTTTCCTCCTGTTATTTTTACGAAAACATCGCTGTTTGCCGTAAAGCTGTTCTGACCGGGTCTGCCGCCCATTGCGGAACCATCGCTGCCGCCTGCCGCATTAAGGCCGTCGTCACTTGCTGTAACGTCTATATCCCCTCCGCTGATCGTAATGCTGCTTCCTTCGATTCCCTCATAACTCTTGGCTATCTTGACAGTTCCTCCGCTGATGACTGCTGCAGTGGAAGCGTGAATTCCGTCGTCGCCCGAAGTCAGGCTTAATGTTCCGCTCGCTATTGTAACATTCGAATTTGAATGTATTGAATCATCCGCTGTATCCGCATTAACAGATGCATTTGTAATCGTGATATTTCCTCCTGATTTGAGTCCCTTTGCGCTCGTGGAATCCTCATCGGAAGACTCGGACGCTGTATTGTTATTGCCCCACGGTCCTCGTCCGCCAAATTCTTCTGTATGAGTCTTTGACGAATTTTCGTTTCCGCCGCCTGTCTTGAGATCAACCTCTGCGTTTTCAAGAACAAGCTGAGTTTCAGCCTGGATTCCGTCATTTTCGGACGTAATTTTTATTTTTCCTCCGCTGATGTAGACATAACCCTTTGAAGAGTCTTCTTCGTTCGTTGATTTTATTCCGTCGCCGCCGCTTGTGATCTCGATCGTTCCGTCAGCTATTCTCACACTGTCCTTTCCTGTCACAGCGCTGCCTGCGGATGTAACCTTTATATTGCCGCCTGTAATTTTCAGATCGTCCTTTGAAACAATAGCATGACTCATGTTTCCGTTTACAGTCAAAGAACCTGTTCCGTTCACGGTAAGATCGGATTTGCTGAAAATAGCCGAATCAACGCTGCTTTCCTCCGAATCGTCCTTGTAAGTCTTTCCGTCGGTTATTGTATTTTCCGTACCGTCAGCAAGCGTCAGAAAGACTTTGTCCGCACTTTTTACGTAAATTGCGGAGTAGTCCGAGCTTGTGACCGAACAGCCGTTGAGAACTATCTGAACTTTTGCACTGTCGTCTGCTTCAACAACGATCCTTCCGTCCTTGACTGTTCCGGTGATAACATAGACTCCCTCGTCCTTGATCGTCAGAACATTATCCGAAACCGACGCGCCTTCTCCCTCAACTTTAAAAGTTTTGTCGCTGCATGTTATCTTAACGGCTTCGTTTTCATCATATTCGCCTGAAAGATCACGCTTTGAAAACATTTCGCCGCCGTCAAGCTCCGCCTCGGATTCCTTTTCCGATCCCGCTTCTTTTTCTGACTTCTCATCGGAGTTTTGAGAGAAAATGTCCTCTTTTTCCGATGTTGATCCCTGATCGTTTGAAACCGATGAAACACTTACCGATTCTTCGAGCGAATCTGCTGATTCATTATTGGTGTTATTGCAGCCTGTGAAGATAGCTGCCGTAATCATAGCTGCCAGTATTAAAGCCGTAAATCTTTTCTTTTTCATATCATCTGCCCCCATTTCTTTTTGTAACCGCGCTTCTCTGTGGTTAAGCAGTAAATTTATCTTCTGTTATAATAATAAGGCATTAACTTAAATTTAACTTTAACGTTGACTTTAACTTTAATTAAAATTTATAAAACCGACCCAAAGCCGTAATAAGACTTCGGAGTCGGTTTGTCATAAAATTATGCTTCACATTTGATAAAGACACAGCTAAGTCCCGGCATAACAATTTCTTTGTTCTCGACCTTAAGGTTTTCATGAGTCGAAACTATTATATCGCCCATAGTAAATTCATAGGGAACGGGAGCTTTACACTCGTCATATCCGGCATTAAACAGGCAAAGGATCCTGAATTTATCATCATATCTTACGTATGACATAATATTGTTTTTGCAGAATGTATCCTTGAATTCGCCGTCGTTAAAGCAGGAATTTTCTTTTCTGAGCTTTCCGAGGATCTTATGCCATTCAAGAAGCTCTTTGTTTTCGCGTCCCCAAGGATATGTGGAACGATTGAAGGGATCTTTGTAACCCTCCACTCCGGCTTCATCACCGTAATACACGCACGGGAAACCCGGAAGCGTAAACTGAAGACCTGCGGCAAGCTTCATCAGACGAATTCCGTAAGCTCTTTCATCGTCGTTCATTTTCGTGTTAAACTGGAATTCTCTTCCTCTTCCGTTGAGAGGCTCGCCTGCAAGGAGAGTAATTGCGCGCTCGGTGTCATGAGTTGTGACAAAGTTCATCAGGTTTCTGATAACCGGTCTGGGATAATTTTCAAGAATGCAAAGAATGCCCTCCATAATATGGTAAGCGTCGATTCCTCGCAGATACTCCAAAATAGCGCTTCTGAAAGGATAGTTCATGACTGTGTCAAGCTGATCGCCGAGCAGGAATCTTCTTCTTGAACCGTAGCTTTCCTTGTTGGAAGCGTCTTCCCAAACTTCTCCGATCACTATCGCCTGATCGTTCTCGGCTTTCACAGCCTTTCTGAGATTTTCGATGAAAACATCGGGAAGCTCATCGGCAACGTCAAGACGCCATCCGCTGTTTCCGACTTTGATCCACTTGCGGATAATTCCGTTTTCTCCGTTGATATACTCGTTATAACCCGGGTCGTCCTCTCGTGTGTTCGGAAGTGTATCAAATCCCCACCACGAGTTATATCCGTAAGGCCAGTTGTTGAAATCGTACCAGCTGAAATAAGGCGAATCCTTTGAGTTGAATGCTCCGAGAGTTTTGTATCTTCCCGAACGGTTGAAATACTTGCTGTCACTTCCCGTGTGAGAGAATACACCGTCATTCACCACGCGGATCCCTCTCTTCTTTGCTTCCGCACAAAGAGTTTTGAAATCCTCCTCGTTTCCGAGCAGCGGATCTATATCTTCATAGCTTGCCGTATCGTAGCGGTGATTCGAATAAGCTTCAAAGATAGGATTGAGATAGACGCATGTAACTCCAAGATCCTGAAGATAGTCAAGCTTCTGAGTGATTCCCTTTAAATCTCCCTCAAAGAAATCCGTGTTGGTGATGATTCCGTCCCTGTTCGGGCGCCATTCGGGGATCTCGTCCCAACTCTTGTGATACTGTCTGTCTTCACGGCCGGCACGCTTATTTTCACCGGAGAAATAAAATCTGTCCGGGAAAATCTGATACATTACTCCGCCGGGCATCCAGTCCGGAGTTTTGAATCCCTTTTTGTAGCACGTAAGCTGCCATGAATATATAATATTATAATCTATTCGCGAGTTGCTTCCGAAATCTCTCACAAGATATCGGATACCGTCGCCTGTATCAAGCTGGAAAGTGTACCAATAAAGTCCCATTTTGTTAGGAGCAAAATCGCATTCCCATATCTCACACTCATCAGCCGTTCCGCCCCAGAGCATAGTGTAGTTATCTCTTTTACTGTTACGGCTTTCATCTATAACGATAAGATGAGCCTTGCTGCAATTCAAGTAAAGCGGAACCTTAATTCTGAAATGGACTGAAGTTCCTTCCTCTACCGCACCGACCGGGTTGCGGTAATACTTATTTCTCGAACAAAATATCTGATCCATAAAAATCTTCCCTCACAAAGTGGATTCCCACAGTATTTCCCATCGTCGCAATTAATATATCTTATTAATAATGAAAAGAAAATATGTAAAACAAACAGCCGAACGACCGAAACTTTTTTCGGTCATATCATGACAAAACTGTTTAATATAAAGCTTTCGTCAAAAACATTGATTTAAAACAAATAAATAACTTTGAACTAAAAAAGATATCCAATTATCTGTTGATTGCCGAAAACTTCAATTGCACGAATTCTCAATTTATATGATAATACCTGATAAAGTTAATGTCAACCCTTGATTTTTCACCTATAAATCCGAAAATTTTGTTCATGTTTAACATAAATTCTTTTATTCAAAAAAAAACTAAAACAAAATTAGATTTTTTTCATAAAATTTAATATCAATATTTAAAAAAATCGTATTTATAAAAGTGTTCAAAAAAACCCGGACAATATTTTTCACACGACGATCGAGCTATATTTAGGTATAAAAATTTGATCGGTGACAGCGTTTATTACATAAAACAAGGATGTTATCGTAAAAATTAAATTATCATTAGAAAATCCGAATTTTGTTGAAAAAGAAAAAAAATCAGAGTATACTTTCAATATGGTACTAAGTGATTCTAAAATTTCGGAATTTTTTACAGACTATCAAAATACTATTCGGAGGTTTTTGAATGAAAACAATACAAATAAGCAAA
>CACYDE010000059.1 GCA_902773045.1 uncultured Ruminococcus sp.
AATTTTTGCAAGACAAGGAAGAGTCCGCAGGCAGGCTGTCGCCTGTCAAGGGCGATGACGCAGTATTGCAGAAATTAGACCGAAAAGATTTAAAGTGTTTTATTGAAATTTAGTATAAGATATTCAAATACATGTCAAGCCGTGACTCAATGTACCGGGCAAACAGGCTTTCCATAGCCGAAAGATCGTGATTTACATAATATGAGTCAAATGCGTCGTAGTAGGCGTTCCTGTCGGAAAATTTGATGTCTATAGGAGGGTAGCCTGCTTTCATCAATTCAAGATTTACGATCAGTCTGCCTGTTCGTCCGTTTCCGTCTATAAACGGGTGAATACCCTCGAACTCAATATGAAAGCGAGCGAGCTTCGTTACGATATGCTCTGTGCTTTCGGCAAATTCGCCCAAAAGCTGCTCCATTTTCGGCTCGATCAGATACGGCTGAACAGGCCCGTGCCGGGCGCCCATAATGTGAACGGGAACACGGCGGTATACGCCCCTGTCATCTTTTTTGTCGGCGAGAACAAGAAAATGTATCTGCTTTATAATGCTTTCGCTGAGAGGCACATTATCTTTGACAAGCTCGCCGACGTAATCAAAGGCTTCCTTGTGCCCGACCGCTTCCATGTGATCTTTAAGCGGCTTGCGGTCGATAGTCAAGCCACGCAAAACAAGATCGGTCTCCCTCAGCGTGAGCGTATTGCCCTCGATTGCATTTGAATTATATGTGTACTCAACGATAAACTCTTCATTGAGGCGTTCCGTTTCACCCTCTGTCAGTGGGCGGCGGCTGTCAAGCTCCGCTTTTTTGCTGTCGATACGGTCAAGAATACTTCCTTTTGATTTGTAACGCCCATCGTCAGGCTTATTTGCGTCAACAGGAATTTTCCAGCTTTTTCCGTCACGATATGCGCCGGGTATTTTACCATCATTACAGAGTGTCCTTACTCTTCTGTCTGAAATGCCCCATTTTTCCGCTGCCTGCTGTACTGTCATGAACATAGATCACCCCTTCTTTCGATATCATTATACCACCGATTCGGAACAATATCAATGCTTTCGGAACAATATTTTTCGGATTTGCGGAATAATACTGCGCATGCGGTTGTAACTATAGTTTTGTGTTGTATAACCCCGATTTTCTTCGGCAGTATTCTTCAACGGCTTCACGGGGAATTTTCCATATACGATTCACCTGAAAAGCTTTGATCTCCCCACTTCTCAGCAATTCATACAATGTATTGCGGCTCATCTGTAATGTTTCGCAGGCTTCCTCTACTGTCATAATATCCGGATATTGATTAAACATTATCATTCACCTCGCACTCCATGCAATACCTGCATTCTGCCGTTCCTTTTTTGCTGCAACGATAACATTGACATCCTTTTTTGGAGTGGTAAGTACTTCGGGGTTTTGTGTTATTCTTTACAGCATTATTCGCTATCAGTTGCTGCATTATTGCATTTTCTGTTCTTTGATGTTCATATGCGATCGTTGTAATATCGATGCCTGCAAAGTATTTCATAAGCAGTTTATTTTTCTCATCGTCCGTCCATGTATTGCCCTCCCGTTCCATTTTAGCTTTTCCTGTGCGTATTTCTGCAATAATTTCAGGTGTAGGTTTATTCATAATCAATCAGTCCTTTCTATTTTGATTTACATATATGTTAGTCTATTTTTTGTCAATGAAGGTCATTGTTCAACTTTTGTTAGTTAGGAATGATTATCAAAGATTTAATGTTGAGTAGATATCGGAGTAAAAACATAATAATTGATTTTTTACCTGGTTACACATAATTTTAAACAATGGATTTTGATTTGGTAAAATGACTTTTCTGCTTCTTTGGTCTTCTATGCTTTGCGGCATAGAAGCTCTTTTTTTTTGAAAAAGTACCGTCCTTCAAGCAGATATTATAACAATGATAGCCGCAGGCATATCAAAATAAAATGGAGGTGCTTTAGAATGAAGATACTTGTAAAGACAAAAGACCTCAGCCGGGAAGAATGGCTGAGGTATCGTACACAAGGTATAGGCGGTTCGGATGTGTCGATCATAGCAGGGATAAACCCGTACAAGTCGGTTTATCAGCTGTGGCTCGAAAAGACAGGACAGATAACACCTGAACAAATCGAAAGTGAATTCGCGCATTTCGGAACGCTGCTTGAACCGATCGTTCGCAGGGAGTTTATGGAGAGAACCGGTTTGAAGGTGCGGCAGAGGTTTATGCTTCTACAGAGTGAGGAGTATCCGTTTATGCTTGCCGATGTTGACGGACTTATCAATGAGAACGGTGAGCGTGTGATTTTCGAGGCGAAGACAGCATCTGCTTACAAGCAGGAGGTGTGGGAAGAAGGCGTACCGGCAGGCTACATCTTGCAGGTGCAGCATTATATGGCTGTTACCGGAGCAAGGAAAGCTTATGTCGCAGCACTTGTCGGAGGTAATCACTTTTATTGTCACACGATTGAGCGTGATGACGAGATGATACGAAAGATCATAACAATGGAGAGTCTGTTTTGGGAGACAAACGTGCTCGGCGGTATCGAACCTATCCCCGACGGTTCGGACGCGACAACAGAATACTTTAGCAGCAGATTCCGTAGCAGCAACGGTCAGATGATCGAATTGCCCCAGGAAGCGATTTCTGTGTGCGATGAGTACGAACGCATTGGGGAGCAGCTTAAAACGCTTGAAACGGCTCGGAATGCCGCCGCAAATACGCTGAAAAGCTATCTGAGAGAAGCAGAGATCGGAACGGTCGGTGATCGTAAGATCATGTGGAAGCAGATTAGCAAGAGTATGGTTGATACGAAACGACTGAAAACAGAGCAGCCGGAGATTTACGACAGCTATCTCACCACGAGTAGCTACCGCAGGTTTTCGATAGCGTGAGGAGGTGAGAGTATGGATTTTGATGGTGTAAGAGAATTTATTGAATCGGTCGGAGACACGGTTGCACTGTTCGGAAATGACGAAGCTATTACTCTATATAATGAGATTAAGGAGATCATCGACGACTGGGGCAGCTGCGATAGTGACGATATCCCCGAGTCTGTTTTGAAGAATCTGCTGCGATTATTTGGCGCGTTCATTGTTATATATCGTCTGCTTGAAAGGAGGCAGTAAGTATGGATAGTATAAGATTACTGCGACACGACGAGATAGAATGCCGAATAGGTACGATCAGTGAGAAGGGACTATCATTGCTGTTGTATACCGACGCTCGTGCAGCCATGAAGATACTCGATGAAACATTCGGTTGCCTTAATTGGCAGCGATCACATCAGATGATTGGTAACAGCTTGTACTGTACAGTCAGCATTTGGGATAACGACAAGCAGCAGTGGGTATCAAAATCCGATGTCGGAACCGAGAGCTATACCGAGAAAGAGAAGGGGCTTGCAAGCGACAGCTTCAAGCGCGCTTGTGTGAGTGTTGGTATAGGTCGTGAGTTGTACACTGCCCCGTTTATCTGGATATCGGCTAACAAGGTCAATATTCAGAGAAAAGGCGATAAGCTGATTACCTACGATAAATTCAAGCTGAGTAATATCAGCTACAATGATAACCGTGAGATAGTAGGACTTGCTATCGTCAATCAGAATGGTGAGGTCGTTTACTCGTTGGGGCAGAGCGAGAGAACTTCAACAATTAACAGGGAGTTAGAGAGAACAGGAGTTGCAAT
>CACYDE010000060.1 GCA_902773045.1 uncultured Ruminococcus sp.
AGATGGGGATTCGAACCCCAGATACGGTGGTAACCGTATACATGATTTCCAATCATGCTCCTTCGGCCAGCTCGGACACCTCTCCATTGCTTAACAGCGCTCTACTATTATAACGTGTTAAGCGTCGTTTGTCAAGGCTTTTTTGAAAACTTTTTCAAAAACTTCTTTGCAAAGCTGTTCTCGTCGCCCTGATCGCTCATCGCTTGAGATTCTTCACTGTTTCCGTAAGATCCGCTCGGGCTCGGACTTGTGTTCCCGTAAGATGTCGGAGACGGTCTTGAACCGTAAGATGACGCAGAGGCACCGTAAGAAGAGGAGGACAAACGCGAACCGCTCGATGACTGCTGAGATTTAAAATGTTTGAATGACTCGGCAGTGTACGTTGCAGTCGGTTTTCCGATCGTATTCGGTAAATTTATCGCAACGATATTATTTTTCATCATAAATCCGGAGATCTCACCCAGCATCTGCTTACACTGACTTATATCCTTACCTTCAAGATAGAGAATAGCGTCGCATGAACCGCCGACCATTCTCATCGGGAAACGCTCGTACTTTTCGTTAAGTTCGACCTTGAGCTTTTCAAACTCATCCGTGACATTGTTCATCAGTTCACCATAGAATATGATCTCTATGTCGTCCTTGACGGGAGAAAGCATTTTTCCGACAACATTAAATCCGTGATATATCGTAGTAAACGTGTTATCGGTAACTTTATTGACGCCCAAAAGGAATATTTCCGTGAGTTTTTCAACGACCTTATATTCCTCAAACGGGATCCTCGGTTCCTCATGGACAGGCTGCTGAGGCGGCTGTTTTCTCTGCTGCTGTTGCTGCTGCTGAACCTGATTGGGCTGCATTCTCGGCTGAGGCTTCGCCTGGATCTTCTCCTGAACCGGTTCCGGCTCGGGTTCCGGCTCTTCCGGCTGCATCGCGATCGCTCCGAAGCCGTTGTTGATCATGAACATTCCCACCGCTCCGAGCCTTTCCTTGACCTTCGCCGAATCAAGACTTCCGATATCAAGAAGAATACTTACGTACTTATCGGAAAACCTGAACTTCGCGTGACCGAATTTTTCTTCAAAATCATTGATGAAGCTTCTCGGCTTCTCCTGATCCTCGAAATGAACATTTCCGTACAAAAAGAATTCAACGGTCGGTATTGAAGGAACAATAATTTTTCCTCTGACTTCATAGCCGTAAAACAGAGCCGTGAAAGTCTTGTCATTTACCATTTCAACTCCCGACGCAACGAAAACGTCGGACAAACCCTTAACATCCATTTGGTTCCACTCCTCACAAAAGAATTTTGATGTTATATGTCTGAAAAAGAATAATTCATACGCGCCGCTGCTTTTCACAGCACCACACGGTACAGCTCATATACCTTCTTCAAGAATATAAACTCAGACATCTGCATTTATTCTATTATATCACAACAAAAACAGATAAACATTAAATTTTGTTGAATTTTTTTATTAAATTGACCTGTAAAACTCCGCCATCTATCCGCAAATCCCCATAGGTGCGTACTCTTGGGGGCTTTTGAAAAATATTGACAAAAAGTTTAAAATATCAAATCATCTGAAAAGCTCAAAATTATCATCATAAAGTCTCACACGCGTAACGTCGGTGAAAATATCGCACCCGCATTCTTTCTCTATTATATCCGTAAGAAGAGACGGATTGACATTCTTGACGCTTCCTGCCGGAAGAACGATGTCAAGCTTAACGGCAGATCCCGAAAGTTCAAGGTTATATCTGACAATATTTTCTTTCAGATCAACTTCCTTCACCGCTCCCTTTTTTGTTTTCTTTTCTGTGACGATCCGCTCACCCGAAAGGATCCGCTGCGCGCAGGCTAATATCTCTTCCGGAGAATAAAGCTCCGCCGTGATAAGAATAATAAAATGTGCGTAAGCGATATCTCCGGGCTTCATCAAAGACTCTCCCGCTTCATAAATACATAATCCCTCCGGAAGGCATCCGTTGATCTTTTCGATCATGACGTCGGTGGGATAATCGTCTTCGAGAAGTCTCACATCCACGGATTCGTATTCTCCGCGAAATCCCAGCGACAGTGGAAGCGCAAAGGAAACGTACATTCTCGAATTAAACCCCTCCGTATGCCACAAGGGAACTCCGGACATCTGAAGCGCGCGGGTTATGGTTCGGTTAATATCCAGGTGTGAAATAAACCTGCACGCACCGTCCTTACGATACCACAGTCTTACGTTTTTCATAACACACCCCTCCCCCATATTTCGCTGCACCGCAGCCCGAACACTTTTCACGGCAGTTCGGTGTGGTTGTATTTTTGTATGCCTGTTCACATTCTTTCAGAAGAAATTTTTTTGTTACTCCGTAATCAAGGTGATCCCACGGAAGTATCTCATCAAAACCGCGTCTGCGCGTGACATAAAAGTCGGGTTCAAGTCCGCAGTCTTTTATCACTTCAAGCCAGCCTTCATAGTCAAAGCATTCATCCCAGCCGTCAAAATGGATCCCGCGTTCAACCGCTGCTTCCAGAACCCTGCACAGACGTCTGTCGCCTCTCGCAAAAACACCTTCAAGATAGCTTACTTCCGCGTCGTGGTAGTTATAGGCTATTTTTTTGGTTGTAATATGATCCTTCAGCGCCATCTGCTTTTTCCGTATCTCTTCGACGGAATCCTGCGGCTCCCACTGAAACGGAGTGAAAGGCTTGGGAATGAAAGAAGATGTACTTATGGTGACTTTGACCTGTTTTCCCTTCTGACGGTTTTCGTTTCTGTAGTAACAATCGACAACTTTCTGGGCGAGCGTTCCTATTCCGAGAACATCATCATAAGTTTCTGTGGGCAGACCTATCATGAAGTAAAGCTTCACCGCCGTCCAGCCTCCGAAAAAAGCTACGGAACAAGTTTGCATGAGTTCTTCTTCCGTGACGTTTTTATTGATAACATTTCTCATTCTTTGAGTTCCGGCTTCGGGAGCAAAGGTCAGACCGCTCTTTCTGACTGTTTTTAATTTTGAGAGGATCTCCTCGTCGAAACCGTCGACTCTCATTGACGGAAGAGAAAGACTGACGTTTTCATCAACAGACCACAATGTCAATCTGTCGAGCAGTTCACGGATCTTTGTGTAGTCGCTTGACGAAAGAGACGAAAGAGATATCTCATCGTAACCGGTGTTTCTGCAAAGAGCGTGACACTGACGGTCGATAGTTTCGGGAGATTTCTCACGGACAGGTCTGTTCAGGAAGCCTGCCTGACAGAATCTGCACCCGCGAATGCATCCTCGGAAGATCTCCTGAACTACACGGTCATGAACTATTTCTATCATTGGAACGACAAACTTCTCGGGATAAAAGACATTATCCATATTCATCATTATTCTTTTATGAATTTTTTGAGGAACTCCCTCTTTCGCGGAAAAAGACTTTATCGTCCCGTCGTCGTTATATTCCACATCATACAGCGACGGAACATAAACTCCCTCGATCCGGGAACACAAAAAGAGAAACTCCTCTCTCGTTTTTCCCTCATTGCGGCACTTCCTGAAAAGCTCTATGACTTCAAGATCAACCTCTTCTCCCTCTCCGATGAAAAAAATATCTATAAAATCGGCTATGGGTTCGGGATTACACGCGCATGGTCCTCCGGCAACAACGATCTGTTTCAGTTCGGTTCTGTCCGCGCTTCTCAGAGGGATCCCCGCAAGTTTCAGCATTTGGAGAACATTCGTAAATGACAGTTCATACTGCAGCGTGAATCCGATGAATTCAAAATCGGTTATCGGGTCGCCGCTTTCAAGTCCCCAGAGAGGAATATTTTTTTCGGTCATAAGTTTTTCCATATCTATCCACGGAGCAAACACTCTCTCGCACCAGATATACGGAACCGAATTGAACTGACTGTAAAGAATCTTCATTCCGAGATGCGACATTCCTATTTCGTAAGTGTCGGGAAAACAAAAAGCAAATCTGACGTCGATCTCGTTTTTATCTTTATAAACACTGTTGATCTCACCGCCGACATATCTTCCCGGCTTCTGAACCTTCAAAAGATAAGGTTCGATCTTTTTATTTATCATAATTAAATTTGATCCTTTCGGAATTGAAGTTTTATTCTAAAAATATTATACAGAAGTTCAAGAAAATTTGCAACATTTTATTGCAATTTTATACTAATTCTTTATAAACAGAAAACCTACGCGCAGTCAAACATTATAATTCTGTAAAATGTAAAACAATTTAATTACAAATATATTTTTAATTTGTAATATTTTTGTAATAATAATTATAAAAATATTATTTTCAAATTGTAAATTTTTCAAAAAATACTTGAAATGTTGTCCAAGTTGTGGTATTATGTAACCGATTTGTTACTACTTGTAATAATTGTAACTTTAAAATTAAAACATCCCCCAACTAAGGAATAGGCAATATTGTGAAGCAAGATATATGAACGGAGGTTTTTACAATGTCTAAAATATTGCGCAGGTGCCTATCCTTGGTGCTTGTGGTCATGCTTTTGGCATCATTAACAATCAGCGGCTCTCTCACAGCGAGTGCCGATAACAAGACCGGTGACGGACTTGCCGCTTATGCTATGAACGCATACAATGAGGGTTGGAAATACGTATGGGGCGGAGCTTCCTACGGTGCGGTCGACTGCTCGGGTCTGATCTATAGCTACGTCGGCTCGGGTGCAAGAGTCACCGAGGACATGCTATACTCATCTCCCGAATCGGGCTACGTTTCCGACGGAGTTCCCGACATCCCGGGACTCGGTCTTTGGCAGCCCGGCCACGTCGGCGTTTATGTCGGCGGCGGAATGGCGGTTGACGCAAGAGATGAGATTTCCAATGTCTGCTATCAGTCAGTGTCAACAAAAAGTTGGGTAATGTGGTTTAAAGTTGCAGGAGTTTCCTACGGAAATGATACGAGTGTAGCAAATGATGATCAGTCAGCAGAAGCTGATACCGGATCTTCAAAAACCGCAGCCGACAGTGACAGCAAAGCCGAGCCGGAACCGACGGTTCTGTCTCAAGGCTCGAGAGGTCCCGAAGTCAGAGAACTTCAGGCACGACTCAAAGAGCTTGGCTATTTTGATGAGGACACAACCGAATATTTCGGACCTGTGACCTATGCTGCGCTCGTTGAGTTCCAGACTGCGGCAGGTCTTAACGCTGACGGTGTTTACGATGAAGCCACGAAAGCTGCGCTCTTTTCGAACGACGCCCCCGTTAAGTCTGCTCCCGAAAAAGAAGATTCCGATAATACAATAGAAGGAACGGATAATTCGGCTTCCGAAGAGGAAGATGTCATTTCCGTTTCCGAAACCGAAATTCAGTCGATAGAATCCGATCTCGAAGCTGTTTCCGATTCCGAAGAAACTCAGCAAAGCGACGAGAGCGGAGCTTTCGCTGAATTCAGTGAGTATCAGCCTGCCGTAACAGATTCGGACGAGTCCGAAGCATCTGAAGAAGAGGAACTTCCCGCTGACGCCATTTTCTCCGTTGGAGATGATGACAGCGAGATCTCCAACATTCAGTATATACTCGTAAAACTCGGCTATTTCGATTATGCGATCACAGGCTATTACTGTGAAAACACAGCTGCTGCCGTTGAGGAATTCCGCGTCGACAACGGGCTTGACGCAGTCGGCTACATAGACAGTACCACACTGGATCTTATCTACAGCAAGTGGAACGGTGACGACATTACCGATTCGGAAATCAGCGTCACGGATTCCGCAGAGTCTGTTGAAGTAGTTTACGATCCCGACAATCTGAGTCTCGGAATGAGCGGACAGAGAGTCGAGGATCTTCAGAGAACTTTAGTTGTTTGGGGTTATCTTTCCTACGCCGATCTTTCAGAGATAGGGACATTTGACGAAGCAACAGAAAACGCAGTCATTACCGCTCAGAGAAATTTCGGACTGGAAGAAAGCGGTGTGGTTACCGAAGAATTTGTGAAACACTTCAAATCCTCGGACGAAAACGTAAACGTTCAAGAAGTCAAGAATGATGTTGAACCGTCGTCTCAGGAATCATCGTCTGAAAGCAGCTCCGCAGAGAGCGCCTCGGCCGAAAGCAGTCAGACTTCCGTGACATCGGATCAAAACCTGTCACAGACAGTCAGTAACGATTCCTCTTCACAGAACGTTGCATTTGTTCAAACGGGTATCGAAGATTACTTCACAAAGACAGTCGCACTTATCGTTATAGCGGTATCCTTGGTTGTAATTTTCTTTGCGGGAACGGTTCATTACTGGAACGTTTCAATGGAAAAGAGAAGACAGCGCGCGAGAAAGGCTACCACTGTTTCTGCTTACAGAAGACGTTCGATGTAACAGCTGCTTTCCTGTTTATCGAATCGCATCATCGGTCAATCCGGGATTCTACCATACAATCTCCGCTTTGACCATGCATTTTTTCATATTTTGTTTCATTTTTGCCGGCCCTCCCTCATCGGAGGGCTTTTTTTTAATACGTGAAGATAGTTTTTTTGTTACATAAAATTCCGAACCCGACCGAGAGTTGACTCTTTACGGTTAGTTTTGTACCGACTTTATTGAAAGACTCGTTCCTCTTTCAAAAACCTTGTTAACTTTGCCTGCGGCGCTCGCCGCTTTTTTAACACGTGTAGATAGTTTTTTTGTTACATGACTTTCCGTACCCGACCGAAAGTTGACTCTTTACGGTCAGTTTTGTACCGACTTTATTGAAGGACTCGTTCCTCTTTCAAAGATCTTGTTAACGCCTACGGCGCTCGCCGCCCCGACCGAGGGTTGTTGTTTACGGTCGTTTTTTGACAAACTTCGCTGCTTTACTCATTATAAATACCAAAAACGCTCCGTCGGATCTCATTGAATCCTTCGGAGCGTTTAATATTAATCGTTATCAATGTATGTGAAGCGTCTTTCTTTTCTTCCGTCTACATCAACATCTTCTACAAAGTTTTTAAGAGGACGAACCCAAACATCACTGTTTCCGTAAAGCTGTTTATAAACTACAACCTTCTCTTGTGTTTCCGAATCCTTAGCTACCGCAAGGACAGCATATTCATTTCCCTTAAAATGACGGTATTTTCCAAACTTCACCGTTCTTTCTTCGGGAACTTCTTCCGCAAACCCGGAAGTTTTCTGTTCGGAAATTTTCACCGGATCATCTTCAGCCGTCACTATCGGTTCCGAAATTGAACTGGAAATCTCATTCACAAACGATTGATAGTTAAATTCACCGTTATTAAGAATAAGAACTCTCGCGCCGTTTCCGGGGATCATAACATTAGCATGATTGTTTTCCACTCTGTACTCACTTCCGTCAAGAAGAACGTCAGTCAGAACACAGCCTCCGCTGATAGAAAAATCCGCCCAATATTCGTTATCATTCACATTCAGAACGACAACTATCGTCTGGTCATCCGAGAACCTTTTATATATAAGCTGTTCGTTCCTGATGAGAATATTTTCATATTTTCCGTCACAAAGAGCATGGAACTTCTTTCTCAGAGCAGACAGCTTTCCAATGTGCGGGATCAGCGCTTTCGTCTTCGCCATCGGAGAAGCAAGATCGAGACACGGACGAAGCATCTCATCGCTTTCACGCGTTCTCGTTCCTTCTATCGCCCACTCGCTTCCGTAGTATATTGACGGAACTCCGGGCATTGTGAAAAGAACAGTATAAGCATTATTAAGGTGACGTGGATTTTTGAGCGTCGAACCGATGCGGTTAACGTCATGATTGTCAAGGAAATTATAAAGACAGAGATTCTGATAGATCCCGCCGTTCGAGAACTGTCTCTGAAGAGAATGAGCGATCTCAAAGTAATTCTTGTCGTTGTGAGAAGAATAGATTCCCTTATAGCATTCATAGTTGGTCACGGAATCCATCATTTCGGGATTTGCCCAGCGGTTGTAATCTCCGTGAATGATCTCTCCCATAAGCCAGAAATCAGGATCTTTACCTTTGCAGAATCTGCGCAGAGTCTTAAAGAAATTAGGCTCGATGCAGTCCGCCGCGTCAAGACGAAGTCCGTCGATCTTAAATTCATTCATCCACATCTCGACCGCACCGATAAGGTGATCCACAACAGCCTGATTGTAAAGATTCAGCTTCACAAGATCATAATGACCGCTCCAGCCTTCATACCAGAACGGATCGTTATACGGCGAACGTCCGCCGAAATTCAGGTTCTGAAACCAACCGCAGTACTGAGAATTCTGACCGTAATTCTGAACGTCTTTGAATGCCCAGAAATCACGTCCGACATGGTTGAAAACACCATCCAGAATAACTCGAATTCCGTTTGAATGAAGCTCTTCGCATATTTTTTTGAAACTTGCGTTATCTCCCAAACGGCAGTCGATCGTGTAATAATCGCTTGTGTCATAACCATGCTTCTTTGACTGAAAAACCGGTCCGAGATAAACGGCGTTGATTCCCATCTCTTTAAGATGCGGGATCCAATCTATAATTTTATCTAATCTGTATTCCACCTTACCGTCGTTATACTCGGGGCAGCCGCAAAAGCCCAGCGGGTAAATATGATAGAACACAGCTTCTTTGATCCATTGACTCATTTAAAAAACTACCTTTCGAAAATAAA
>CACYDE010000061.1 GCA_902773045.1 uncultured Ruminococcus sp.
CGTATGTCGAGGACGACAACGCAGCTATGCGCTTACCGGGGCGTCGAACTTGTCTGGATATTTGTTTGGTTTGCTATAATTAAAATCCAGTGTCATTAACTTAAATTGCATCCCCCACTCCCCATTTGCGATCTACAGAGATAAAATTAAAACCCGACCTATAGGCCGGGCTGATAAATTCAAGTAACAAGTATGTTTAAGATTTTCTTCTCTTTTTACGGTTTTTCATTGCTTTATTTTTCTTCTTTTTACTGTTGTATATAAGCGTTACAAGAAGATAAATAACAAAAAGAACAACAACAATGCCTATCGCAAGGATCATCCATTTTGATTTGAGAATTTTCTTCACCGAATCAAGAAAATAGAGCATTTTACTGCGCTCCACCGTTTCGGCGGCAATAAGGTTTACTTTCGTCAGTTCCTGATTTGCATAACTTATTGTTGCCGTTCCGACAATATTTCCTTCAAGAACGGGAGCCGTCAGTGAATCGGGAATATTCGTTACAATATCCATACTTGAGCTTTCGATATCTTTAGGGAGAAGCGCAGAAAAACTTCCCTGAGGAACAAGCTGCACGGTATCCTGATCCCACGCAAGATCAACCGGTATCTCGCAGACAGGCGTTTGTTCGTCGATCACACTTTTCAATTCGAAGTTATCGAACGCCCACTGATAGAGAGCTTTTGTGTCCGTCATTGCGCCGTTTGTTTCTATCTCCGCGCCTTCCGCATTAACGCTCGGAGCGCCGAGAGCGATACAAAGATATGTATAGCCGTTGTTTGAAGCCGTTGAAACAAGACAGTAACCTGCTTCGTCGGTTGTTCCGGTTTTTATTCCCTTTGTAAACTCGTAATAATAGTCGCCTCCGTGAGTCTCATCGATAAGGTAATTTGTTGTTATAAGCGGATATTCCTTTTCGGTGTCAATTGAGAGATACGCTGAAACGGTATTTGTTATCTCGTTAAATTCGGGAAGAGTCTGAGCATATCGCGTAATCAAAGCAAGATCCCGGGCGGTGGTATAATGATCCTCGTCATGGAGTCCGTGAGGATTCATGAAATGAGTATCCTTACAGCCAAGCTCTTTTGCTTTTTCATTCATCATATCAACAAATGCCTGAATATCGCCGTTTCCGACAAAATTCGCAAGAAGAAGCGCCGCGTCGTTTCCGGATTTGATCATCAGGCAATTCAGAAGATCGTAAACCGTAACCGATTTTCCCGAAAAATATTCAAGTCCCGAAAGCGAGCTTCCTGTTCCCGAAAGAAGATCGAGGATCTCGGGGTCAACAACGACTGTCGTTCCCTTCAGATCGGTAACATGTTCCACAGTCACTATATACGTCATGATTTTTGTTGTTGAAGCAGGATACATTCTCTGGGTCGATTTTTTTTCGTAAACAAGAGTATCCGTGTCCAGATTCAGAAGGTATATCGCTTTTGACTCGGTCTTCACATCGGTGGTGAATGTCGCTGCGTCCGCACCGATCCCGAAACACATGATAAGCATTGCCGCAGCCGCAATGAGCGCAGCGAAACGTTTTAGATTCATTTTCTCTCTCCTCTTTAAATTAATTAAGCTGCTGACCGACATTCCCGAACAGCATCCTGACCTCGGCTCTCAAACCCTTGAATCCATCGTTTGATTTGTCGGAAAAATCATTCATGATCTCTTTTGCAGCATTTTGTGCGTCCTGTAATATATTTATATTCTCGGCGAGATCGGCAATTTTCAATTCCGGAAGACCATGCTGACGCGATCCGAAAAAATCACCCGGCCCTCTCAGCTTTAGATCCTCATCGGCTATCACGAATCCGTTGTTCGTAGAACAAAGCGCTTTCAGCCTGCGCTGAGCGTCCTCGCCTTTTGCATTGGAAACAAGAATACAATATGATTTAGCCTCGCCTCTTCCGACTCTTCCTCGAAGCTGATGAAGCTGAGAAAGTCCGAAGCGTTCGGCATTTTCAACCATCATTATCGTTGAATTCGGAACATTGACTCCGACCTCGATCACCGTTGTGGAAACGAGGACATCAATTTTCCCCTCAATAAAATCAGCCATTACTCCGTCTTTTTCGGACGCCCTCATCTTCCCGTGAAGAACGGCAACGGAATAGTCCTTAAAGATATTTTCCTTTAGCTGCTTAGCATATTCCTCCGCTCCTACAAGTCCGGTATCCGTATTGTCGACAGCGGGGCAAACAATATAACACTGTCTGCCTTCATCAATATTCTTCATAAGAAATTTGTAAGCCCGAAGTCTTTTTGAATCATCTATCAAAAATGTATCAACGATCTGACGTCCGGGCGGAAGCTCGTCTATTATTGAAATATCAAGATCGCCGTAGATCATCAGCGCAAGAGTTCTCGGTATCGGAGTGGCTGACATGACGAGAAGGTGAGGATTATTACCTTTCGAAAGAAGCGCAGAACGCTGACGAACCCCGAAACGATGCTGTTCGTCAGTCACAACGACCCCCAAACTCTTAAACTCAACAGTATCCGATATGAGGGAATGCGTTCCGATAACGAAATCTGCAAGCCCCAGCATTATATCCTCAAGGACAAGGCGTTTCTGCTTCGCAGTCATGGAGCCTGTCAGCAGCCTGAGTCGGATATCGGTTTCCTGAAAAAGCTTTTCAAAAGTCTGAAAATGCTGAACGGCGAGTATCTCCGTCGGCGCCATCATTGCTGCCTGATAACCGTTTTTTATACAGTTGTATGCTGCCGCCGCGGCAACCATTGTTTTTCCGGAACCGACATCACCCTGAACCAGTCTGTTCATAGCCGTTGTTTTGGTGAGCATATCGGAAGCGCAGTCGTCTATCGCTTTCTTCTGAGCGTTTGTCAGTCTGAACGGAAGCAGTTTAAGGAAATCATCAGTATAATTAACGGTCAGCTTCACGGCGGACTCTTTTTCGGGAAGTGATTTCAACGAACTCAATCCAAGAACAAGAACAAGAAGTTCTTCAAAAATAAGACGTCTTCTTGCATCCGAAATATCTTTTTGGCTTTCGGGAAAATGTATTTTAAAAAGCGCGTCTTTCAGCCCGATGAGATCATATTTCTCTCTGACTGATTCCGGGATCGGATCCTTTATATTTTCGGGAAGCATGGCGAGAGCTTTTTTCACAGCCGCCTCGATCTGTTTTGTGGACAGTCCCATGACCTGACTGTAGACAGGATGGATCATATTCCCCGACGACGACTTCGAAAAGGCAGGACTCACAAGTTCCTTCACCCCTCCCGAAGCGGTGACCTTTCCGAAGAAAAGATACTCCTCACCCGGCTTCAGCATTGATTTTATGAATCGGTTATTAAAAAACACAAGCTTGAGATGAGAATAACCATCGGTGATCTGAGCCGACGAAAGAAGCCTTCCGCCCGCCACTCTTCTCTCGGAAACGGCTGCGGCAAGAACTCCTTTCACACATGCAGTTTCCCCGACCGTCAGATCCGAGATCCCCGTGATATTGCTCCAGTCTTCATACGTTCGAGGATAAAAACGCACAAGGGCACCGACAGAGTCGATGTCCAGCTTGCGGTAAAGCTGTCCTCGTTTGGTGCCGATGCCGTTTATATTTTCTATTGGAATCTCGTAAAGTGAAGCCAATTAAATCAACCTTTATTCAACAGAAATTATAAAGTAGTAAACAGGCTGACCGCCATTGATATAGGTTATTTCCATATCCTTGCCGTATTTTGAAGTCAGTGTTTCGACTACCTTGTCTGACTGTTCCTGAGTTACTCCTTCGCCGCTGATAACCGTGATGAAAGAGGAATCCTTTGAAACAAGTGATTTTGTCACCTTAACGGCAGCCTTAACGATATCCTTTTCAGTGATCGTCAGCTTCCCGTTTTCAAGAGCGATAATATCGTTCTCACGAATCTTATGAGAACCGAACTCGGAATCACGCGCAGCAAACGTTACAAGTCCCGTCTGAACGCCCTTGAAAGATTCTCTCATGACATCAAGCGCCACGCTGACTTCAAGATCGGGGTCATAAGCGAGAAGAGCCGAAAGACCCTGAGGAATCGTTTTTGTGGGAAGAACCACAACTTCTCTGTCCGAAACAAGCGGAACAGCCTGTTCTGCCGCCATAAGAATATTTTTGTTGTTCGGAAGAACGACAACGATCTTTGCCGGCGTAGCAAGAACTGCGGAAACGATATCGTCCGTACTCGGATTCATCGACTGACCGCCGCTCACAACATGGCTGCATCCGCAGTCACAAAAAAGCTCCGTCAGTCCCTTTCCTGCCGCAACGGCAACAAATCCTATCTCCTCGGTCGGTTCAACCGCCGAAAGCTTTTCCTCTTCGGCTTCTTTAGCCTTTGCTTCCGCCTCGGAAGCCTTTCTGTGCTGTTCTTTCATATTCTCGACCTTGACGGTGAGAAGCTGACCGAATCCGAGACCTGCCTGAAGGGCATTTCCGGGATTTTCAGTATGAACATGAACTTTGATGATCTCCTCATCGTCAACAACAACGACGCAGTCGCCTATTGTTCTGAGAAAATCTCTCAACTCTTCTGTATCGGTATAAACGTCCGGATCTCTTCCGACGATAAATTCCGTACAATAAGTATAAGTAATATCTCCGTCAAACTGAGCCGCAGCCGATCTGAAATAATCATCGGCAGCTTTTTTCTTCTCCTCGTCATCGGGAACATAATCAACTATTTTTCCGTCTCTGAAAACCGAAAGCATACCCTCAAAAATAGTGCAAAGCCCCTTTCCTCCTGCGTCAACCACATTCGCCTTCTTCAAAACCGGAAGAAGTTCGGGAGTGAGTTCAAGTGCGTCGTTCGCTGCCTTGACCATTGTTTCCCAGACAGCAACGGGATCCTTCTCCGTCAGAATAAGAGAACTTCCCGCCTCGTAAGCCATTCGTGCAACCGTCAGAATAGTTCCCTCTGTCGGCTTCATCACAGCCTTATAAGCAGCTTCCACACCTTTTCCGAGAGCGTCAACGAGATCTGCGCCGTCAGCCATATCCTTTCCGTTGAGACCAAGAGAAAATCCTCTGAAAATCAAAGAAAGAATAACGCCCGAATTTCCTCTCGCTCCTCTAAGCATGGCGGATGCCGTTTTCCTCGAAACTGTCGCAACATCTGCCGAATCAAGCTCTTTTAACATCGAGACTGCCGAATTGATAGTCATGGACATATTCGTTCCCGTATCACCGTCAGGTACCGGAAAAATATTCAGGTCGTCGATCTTCGATCTATTCCTGCTGATATTATTCGCACCGGAAATAATCGCATTTTTCAAACAAACACCATTTATCATTATCGTTACACATCCTAACAATGAATTTAATACTAAGTCAACAATACAATTATAACACATTACGATAAGTAATTCAAACAATATATTAAAAATTTACTCAATTTTTTAAATCAATAAAGTAAAAAATTTGTTAACGATATTTTGTTTATCAGTAATAGTAATAATCTTCCTGATCGTTGTAATCATATCCTTCATAGCCCGCATCATAGTATTCCTGCTGACCGTCCTCGGGAAGGGTATTATCGTTGTTTTCGTAGGGATCTTCGTTCGGATCACCGTCGGGATTTTCTTCGGGATAGCCTTCCGACGTTTCGGAATCAATCAAAGATTCCTCCTGAGATGAATTTTCACGTTTATTTGAATTCTTGTCTGTTGATGTATCTATCGTAATATGAGAAACATCTCTTCGTGAATGAGTAGTTTCCTGATCCTTCACAAAGTCCTCATACGCCTCCTGATCCTCAACGTAATCAAGATTTTCAACAAGATATTTTGTCGATCCGTATATATCGACCGATGCATCGGAATACTCCGGCATACTGCGGATAGAATAAGAGTGATAATTTTTGAGAACGGTATCGTCATAGAAAAGATTATTCTTCACATCGACGCTTCCGCCCGTCAGTGTGGCAATAACATACACTTCGCCGACCACGGTGTCGCCCGGTTTAATGTATCCTGCTCCGGCAGACTCTTCACAAACGAATTTTCCGGTAACCTTATACAATGCCGAGAACTGGTTGTCGCTGTATTGAATGGGATTAAGAGCGTAGAAACAACCCACAGGAGTATAATCAAATGAAGCTTTAAAATCGGAAAGGAGGAAGTCGTTCTTTATCTTTTCGATATTCGTCAGCTTCTTTGGTTTTTCAGATTCCGTGGTTTCACCGTCCACAGGCTCGTTCCCTTCACCCTCTTCCTGATTTTCATCGTCTGCGGCAGCAAAAGGATCGTCATAGATCTCTCCGCCGTCATCATTGAAAAGCTCATCATCGGTGCTTTCGTCGGTGTCGGGTTCTTCCTCACCGAAATACCAGTCAAGGGATTTATACGATGTATCGGCATCGGAGATATATTTCTCTACCATGTAATGCATTCTTGCAGTAATGGAAGAATAAGAAACTCCCATCATTGACGTTACATATTTTGAAAGACCGACAACGGTATATTTTTTTACGTCCTCAGTGAAAACATAGCCGTTTCTTTCGGCGATCTCTGAATTGAATTCGGCGCGCACAACGACCTTGTCGCCGTTTGAAAGGTCATGGTTATCACAATAGAAAGTGACATTATCTATAATATATTGAATACAGTTGGACTTGTCCAGCTGAACGGAACCATAAGGCGCAACTCCGCTGAACTTTACGGAAAGACCTTCAAAGGGACTGAGTTCGAGTTTATCCTCGAGTCCGTTGACGGTGTATTCAAATGACGAATCAACAAAATTTACTCCGAGCGATCTCGCCATACTTTCATCGTAAGCAACATTGATCGTGACAACGTCACCGTTTGAGAAGTAAGAGTCCTCCTCGTTCTGTCCGTCATAGGTGAATTTAAATGTTTCGGCGAAACGAAGCGCCGCTGTTTTGTCTTTTTTTCCGTCAGCATAGATCTGATTGACCGCCGCTTCATTCACCTTGATCGCCAAGGTTCCGTGTTCGGTATATCCGATCACCGTCACATCGGCAAAGTCCTGAACTGAGTATTCCACGGGACCGCAAGCCGAACATAAAACCGCTAAACAAAAAACTGAGATGCAAAGGAAAATTTTGCAAAACACTTTCATAATTTGTCCTCCAATAACCATTGACAGATAATAATCGACATTATTACATTTGTCGTTTATTATATCACAGAAAATTAAATTTTTCAATACGATACAATATAATTTAACAAATTAGGAAGTTTAGATAACATATCCGACTTTCCGATATTTTAAAATGTTAATTTTTCTGTGACGGTAAGCACTCGCAGCAAAGCTTTTTGAGAATAGATATACAGTCAAGTGGCGGTAACGCGACCGCAGGCAAAGTTATCAGGTTTTTAAAGGTGAAGCGAGTTTTTCAAAGAAGTTTGTCAAAAACTAACCGTAAAAAATCAACTATCGGTCGGGTGCGCAGAGTTATGTAACTCTAAGACTATCTGCACGTGTTTAAAAAA
>CACYDE010000062.1 GCA_902773045.1 uncultured Ruminococcus sp.
ATACTGACGTATTTCAAGGACGATGACACAGCCATGCGTGCGCCTGCGCGCCGAACTTGTCTGGATATTTGTTTGGTTTGCTATAAAAGCCCCCTTTTCCTTGAGGGAAAGGGGGTCAGGGGGTATGGGTGACGACAAAATCTTCGACCGAAGAACAATCTCGGATTCGACAGCGAGAACTATTCTTTATATCGACAATCCGCGATAGACCCTACATTCATTGTAATTTTATTTGTGGGAAGTTTGAGTCAATAAAATGTGAGGCGTGAATAATATAATGAATATAGAAAAAATAACAGATGTTGTATCCCATGGCGTTGTGTGGGAAGCGGTTATTTCCGAGATAGAAAATGTACGTCATCTGCCCGTATTGCTTCGTGATATAAATTATCTTCCCGACAAGGACGAGTTTCTGAAAAGCGCAGCATGGTGTGAGATCCAAGTATGTGACGAGTTTAACGTTATTAGGTCATCTCTTGAGGATAACGTCCTTAAAATTGAGTTTGAATGCCCTTTTGTTCTGATGGTATGGGATCATAACGATCAAGCCATTCTGAGAATAACCGCTTGTGCAGAGGGATTTTGTAACGTCGGGGATATTGATTCCGTAAATTGGGAAGCTATGAATATTATTGAAATGAAAAAGAACGAAATTCTTCAATACAAAAGGCTTGTGACGGATCTTGATTTCGTATTTACCGATATTGAATGTGATGACATAAGCTTTTTGTAATTATTTATATTTGATAAAAAAGGCTGCAGGTGCCTTTTTATACTGATTTTTTAAAATTTGACCGGAGATCAGTATAAAGCCTGAATTTGTTTATAGGGAGTGATTTGTTATGTCAAAACCGATCGTCGCTATCGTAGGGCGGCCGAATGTCGGAAAGTCTACTTTGTTCAACAAATTGATCGGACAAAGACTTTCCATCGTCGATGACACCCCGGGTGTTACGCGCGACAGACTTTACGGAGACTGCGAATGGAAAAACAGAACGTTTACAATAATAGACACAGGCGGAATAGAGCCTAAAAGCGATGATGTGATTCTTTCTCAGATGAGAAAACAGGCGGAGCTTGCGATCGAATCAGCAGACGTTACGATTCTTGTCGTTGACGTGAAAACAGGAATGGTAGCGACCGATTCCGAAGTCGCTTCAATGCTTCTTAAAAGCGGACGTCCCGTGGTTCTCTGCGTCAACAAGTGCGATCAGCTGGGGGAGCCGTCTGCCGATTTCTATGAATTTTACAATCTCGGACTCGGAGATCCTATCCCTGTTTCCTCCGTTCACGGTCACGGAACAGGCGATCTCCTTGACGCTGTTTTTGAGTATTTTCCGCCCGAGGAGGACGAAGAGGCTGAAAGCGACGTGATATCGGTTGCCGTAATAGGAAAGCCGAACGCCGGAAAATCCTCTCTTATCAACAAGATCGTCGGATCCGACAGATGCATTGTGTCCGACATCGCCGGAACAACGAGAGATACTATAGACACGCTCATCGAGAACCCTCACGGAAAATTTAATTTCACCGACACAGCGGGAATAAGACGCAGAAGCCGTGTGGACGACGATATTGAAAAGTACAGTATAATCCGCGCAAAAATGGCGATCGAAAGAAGTGACGTCTGCGTTATTATGATCGACGCGACGGAGGGATTTACAGAGCAGGATTCAAAGGTTGCCGGGCTTGCCCATGAAGCCGGAAAGGGCTGTATTATCGCCGTAAACAAGTGGGACGCAGTTGAGAAAGACGGAAAAACAATGGACCAGTTCAGAAAAAAACTGGAGATCGATTTTGCTTTCATGTCATACGCTCCGATGATTTTTATTTCCGCGAAAACGGGACAGCGAATAGACAAGCTTTTCGAACTTATCAAGGTTGTTGCGGATTCAAACGCTATGAGAATAAAAACAGGCGTTCTCAACGATATCCTTGCCGAAGCGGTTGCACGCGTTCAGCCTCCGACAGATAAGGGCAGACGTCTGAAGATTTTCTACATGACTCAGGCGTCAACAAAGCCGCCGACATTCGTTTGCTTCGTGAACAGCTCCGACCTTTTCCATTTTTCTTACAGACGCTATCTCGAAAACAGGATTCGTGACAGTTTCGGTCTTGAGGGAACTCCGATACATTTTGTGGTTCGTGAGCGTGGGGAAAACGGCGGAAAAAAGTAATAACGTCATATTTAGTGAGAGGTGGAATAATGTTAAGTCTTGTTGCCGACATTTCCAATGTCGTGAAAATTATTGCTGTAATGGTTATTGCATATCTTCTCGGAAGTCTTAATATTGCGATCATCGTTACAAAGCTTTTTACAAAAAAAGATATCCGAACCATGGGAAGCGGAAACGCCGGTTTTACGAATGTTATGCGATCTGTCGGAACGGCAGCCGGAGTAATAACATTTGTGGGTGACTTCCTTAAATGTGCTCTTGCTGTTGTGATCGGAAGTCTTCTGTTCAGAACTATGAACGTTGACAGCGAAGCGATAAACCTCACCGAACTTTCCGGCTACGGAAAATATCTCGGCGGATTGTTCTGTTTTCTCGGTCATATTTATCCAGTATACTTTAAATTCAAGGGCGGTAAGGGGATCGTGACTATGGCTGCGCTTGCCGCTTTTATCAATCCGGTCGTTTTTGCCGTTTCGATAGGATCGTTTTTGGTGACGTTCCTTTTTACAAAAATAGTTTCATTAGGCTCTATTATCGGGTCGTGCGTTCTTGTTGCGGCAACATTCCTTGTAAATTATTTTTACTGCTTCAAGAGCGCCTCAACCGTCTCTTTTGAATATGTGATCGTTGTGACCGTGCTGACGTTCTTTATCTCGGCGACTGCGATAATCAAGCATAAAGACAACATAAAAAGACTGCTCAGAGGCGAAGAAAAGAAGCTGAGTCTCAAAAAGAAAAAAGCCGAAGAATAACAGAAAGCCTCCCGGCGTTATCCGGGAGGTTATTGATTGTTGATATATCCGATTTTATATAAGAAAAATAAGAACGGAAAAACCATAAGCGATGTATATATTTTTGTTTGACGCAAGATATTCCGCACCGATAAGGAGCGCTGCAGCCGCGTAACAAAGCGCGCTTGCCGGATTGAATTCAGTCACAAAGTGGAGAAATCCCCAGACCATTGAGAGGACAATACCTCCGAAAGGTATGGCAGAGGTTTCTTTCTTTAATACCCTGTCAAACGCTTCCTGAACAAAAACTATCATTATCAGCGAAAGGAAAAGAACAAACAGGTAATAAACATATTGGAATATAAATTGAAACCAACCGGAATTTCTGAAATCTATCACTGCTTTCCAGTCTGAGAAAACACGATGTTTCAAACCGACAGACGTTCCCGTCAGAAGTATGGAGATCACAAATCCTTTGACGGAAGGAAGCCTTTTTTTCTTTGTAAAATCGAAATCGTAAACTCTCGCGGAAATATAAAAGAGAACAAGCCCCAAAAATCCCCAAAGCACGCATATTATCACCCAGTGGGTAATGCTTTCGGTTATCGTGAATTTCAGATAGGTTTTATCATAAATAAACTGTTCGGCAATAATAACGAGATATTCCGACAGGAGACCTGCAACACAGACAGATCCGAGAATAAAAAATGTCATGGCAGACGGAGTCTTTCGTTTCGCCATAGATATCCTCCTTTGATTACTTTCTGAGAACTTGACTCAGTATATCATATTTTTTTTGAAAAGTCTATTGTGAAATTAACGGTTTTTAAGGGAAAAATAGGATATATGTTATTTTTTTGACGGCATTTCACGTGTCGGATCAGCTTTTTGTTGACGATCATCACTTTTATATGTGAGTAAAATAAAATGTACCAAAGAATTGTACAGAAATTAACTTAAACATTTGTAAATAAATTTTCCGAAATTGTATTTACTTTTATGTGAATATTGTGGTATAATACATTTGATGCTTAATCTAAGAAAAATTTAAATTGTGGAGGGCAAATTACAATGGAAAAACTTTCCCCTGAAGAAATTTTTAATAAAACTATCGGGTATGTATTTTTGAAACTGCTTATACCCGCAGCTGCGGCGGTGGTTTCATTGATAGCAATGAAGATCATTTCCGCTGCTGCCGGCGGCGAAGTGGGAATAGTCGGAACCGCTATATGGCTGGTTATTACCGTGGGCGTGGCTTTCGGAGCAGATTTCTTTGTCGGATACAAATTCAGAGCCGGTCACATGGCTGTGGTTACCGACGCGGTTTCGGTGGGCATGGTTCCCGATGACGCAAAGGCTATGGCTAAGGAAAGCCTTGAGTTCCGTTTTCCGACCTGCAATGATTACTTTGCTTATAAGCTTGCGGTTACAGGTGCGATAGGTCAGCTTCAGAAAAATCTGAATACCTTTGCCGAGAGAAAAAGAGGCGTTCCTGTTTTGGGTCAGCTGATCTCACTGTGTCAGGTATTTGTCGGAATGGCTTTGAGCTTTACTTACGATCTCGTTCTCGGATACACTTTCTGGCGTGACGGAAAGCCGCTTTACACAAGCGCGTCCGACGGTGTTGCAATTTATTACAACTGCTGGAAGAGAATTACAAGCAATGTAATGTTTTTGGCTTTAGAGATCATTGTTACGATGTTTGTTGTTTTTCTTTTTGTTTTCGCTATTGTCGCTGCTGTGTTTGCTCCGACCTATGGTCCGATCGCCGGCGGTTTGCTCGGAGCGGCTGTTGCTTATTTCGTATGCAGCATTGTTAAGTCGGTCATCGACAGCGGACTTGCGATCCGTTTGATGACTTCTTTCTTCGAAGAAGCTCAGTATGCGGAGATCACTACGGACGATTATGCATTGACATGCAGAGCTTCTTCAAAATATCAGAAGCTTTTCAACAAGGCTCAAAGAGAGCCTCAGAATCAGCCGGCTCCTCCTATGGAGTAATGAAGGACGGCGTGATAGCTTTCCTTCGAAATAATTAATTTGAGTTTTCTTTATTTCATGTTTCTCCTTTCGTATCACCTCCGACGCTATTATTGTGTCGGGGGTGAGATTTTGTTTTTATATGGTATAATCATAAAAAGATACGCATAATATAATATTGAATTTTATACTTATATCGGAGTCAGGGATTGAAAAAAACAGTATTATTTCAAAAAAATGTTGACAAGCTGCGAAAAAGGTGGTAGAATATCTAAGGACAATAAAGCAAGGCGTTCAACGCTTTCACCTGTGGGGTGTCGTCTGCACGGGTCAATACTTTAATTTTCATCTCTGTCTCTTTTATGGGGGCAGCGGTGTTTTGCGGTATTGTAAGCAGACGGTTGTTTCGTCTGCATTTTTTATTGATATTTCGGTTACGGAGGTGCTTAACCATTAGCAACAAGGAACTCCTCATCAATGAGGAAATTCGAGAGAAAGAACTGAGAGTTATCGATTCCGACGGCTCACAGTTGGGTATCATGTCCTCATCACAGGCAATGAAGCTTGCAATAGAGAAAAATCTTGATTTGGTGATGATCTCGCCAAATGCAAAGCCGCCTGTGTGCAAAATTATGGACTATGGTAAATATCGTTTTGAACAGGCAAGAAGAGAAAAAGAAAAAAGAAAAAATCAGAAAGTCGTTGATATCAAAGAGATCAGACTCTCTCTTAATATCGACACGCATGATTTTAACACAAAGCTTAACCAGGCTTTGAAATTTATTTCAAAGGGTGATAAGGTTAAGGTTTCAATCAAATTCCGCGGAAGAGAAATGGGTCATCCCGAACTCGGAACGGAAATTATGAACAGATTTTCAGAGGCTTGTGCAGAAACAGCGGTCATTGAAAAACAGCCGAAGCTCGAAGGGCGTCATATGCTCATGTTCCTTGCCCCAAAGCCGACGAAGTGAAATCAAGGAGGACAAAATTATGCCAAAGATCAAGACGCACAGCGGTGCAAAAAAGCGTTTTAAACTTTCTAAGAACGGTAAGGTCATTCGTGCCCACGCAAATAAAAGTCATATTCTCAACAAGAAGACAACAAAGCGTAAGAGAGGTCTCAGACAGACAACTGTTGCAGATAAGACAAATGTTGCTCAGGTTAAGAGACTTATTCCTTACAAGTAATTCTCGGAGAATTTCAGGAAGTTTTTATTACAAAGAAATTGACCAAATGACGGAGGTAATATAAATGGCACGTGTTAAGGGTGCGATGATGACTCGCAAAAGAAGAAAAAAGGTTTTGAAGCTTGCTAAGGGCTACTGGGGTTCCAAGAGCAAGCACTTTAAGATGGCTAAACAGGCTGTCAATAAGTCCGGCAACTATGCTTATATCGGACGTAAGCAGAGAAAGAGAGATTTCAGAAGACTTTGGATCGCTCGTATCAACGCAGCTTGCAAGCTTAACGGAACGAACTATTCAACGTTCATGAACGGTCTTAAGAAGGCCGGAATCACACTTAACCGCAAGATGCTTTCGGAGATCGCTATCGCTGATCCCACAGCTTTCACAAGCCTCGTTGAGAAGGCAAAGAAGGCTCTTTGATCCCGAGCAGCTTTTGGTTTGAACAATAATAATGTACCGGCAGCGTTACGGTGTTTGACGGAGGTTGGACTTGACTGCTGACGGTTATTCTGTCGGAAAGCACCTGAGGAAAAACCTTGGGTGCTTTTGAAATTATTTATTCCAAATGAACGAACAGCCGGAACATTAAACGTTAGGTTGGGTTCATAGAAGCTTGGAGGGAGAGTTTGTGAGTGAAGATGAAAAGCCCTCGCTTTTCCGGGCGGAAAGCGAGGATTCAAAGTATTCAAATCCTATGCTGCGGCTTTTTCTGACTCTTGGTTTTCTTGGAATATTCGGAAGTATTATTACATTATATATGATCGTAATGTCGTATTTTTCAAGAGGAAAAACTCATTTTGAGTTTGAATTTGCTGCGGCTGCGGTCATTGCATTTGTAATTTGTGCGGCGGCAGTGACAGTTTTGAATATTATTGATAAAAAAGAAAAAAATAAGTTTCTTGAAAAAGAAAAAACAAAACTCAAAAATGCGAAGAGATATAAAGGAAAAGTCATAGGAGCCGAGAAGCATATCAATCACGTCAGATACCTGAACGATGTTTTTGATGAAGTGGTCTGGAATTTTATTATTGAATACTTCGATGAGGAAACAAACAAAAATATCATGGTTCAGAGTGAAAAGTTTCTGAACGATATTTCCGAGGTTCTTTCTGAAGATTCCGTGACTGTCTGCGTTTTGGAGGACGGTACCCTGTTTTTTGAGGATTACAGGCTTCGAGAAAGCCGGGACAAGGATTTTATAAAATTAAAAATAGATATAGACGAAATAAATTCGAAGGTTTAATATGATTATTACAAGTAAAAATAATGAAATAATAAAAACTGTTTCAAAGCTTGTGAAAAGCCCGAAGTTCAGAAAGGAAAGCGGACAGTTCACCGCGGAAGGCGTCAGGCTGTGCCGTGACGGAATAATTTCGGGTCTGAATCCCGAAATGTTTATTTATACGGCAAAGGCTAAAGAAAAATATTATGATGATTTTTTGAAAATAGATCTTGTTTCAAAGAGATCGTTTGAAGTGACCGACGATATTTTTGAAAAAATCAGCGACACGAAATCTCCTCAGGGATTTTTTTGTGTTTTTAATATGCTTGACAAATGTGAAATTATGTATACAATTAATAATCAGGGAAACTATATTGCATTGGAGAATTTACAGGATCCGTCAAACCTCGGAACGATTCTGAGGACCGCGGAAGCGCTTGGAATAGACGGTGTAATAATTTCCGGAAATTCCTGCGACGTTTTTTCTCCGAAGGTTGTTCGGGGAAGTATGGGTGCAGTTTTCAGGATCCCTATATGTGTTGTTGAGGATTTCCCGTCGTATATTTCGCAGCTGACCGAAAGCGGTGTGGAAACATACGCTTCGACTCCGAGAAATGCGGAAAAGATCACAGATGTGATCTTCAGCGGCGGAGTAATGCTGATCGGCAACGAAGGAAACGGTCTTTCCGAAGAGGCTGTTTCCGCATGTAAAAAGAAAGTCATGATCCAGATGAGCGGCAGAGCCGAATCTCTCAATGCGGCTTCCGCTGCGTCTATTTTGATGTGGGAAATGTTTAGGAGGATTTGATGAATAATCAGACCGCATATTGGATATGGATCCAACAGCTTGTCGGATATTCCAATAATAAAATAAACAGTATATTGGAGAAGTTTACTTTTGCGGAGGATTTTTATCGTTCCTCGCTCGAAGATAAATTATCCTGCGGCTGCTTTTCGAAAAGGGATATATATACCCTCGAAAATCCTTCTTTGGGTGCTGCCGAGTCTATCATCAAGCGGTGCAGAGACTGCGGAATAGATATTATTGCGTTGGGGGACAGAGCATATCCGAAAAGACTTGCCGAAATAGATTCTCCTCCGATACTTCTTTATGTGAAGGGAGATCCCGCAGTTCTGAGTGATGATCTGACCGTTGGAATCGTCGGAACACGCAGCGCAACTATGAAGGGCAAGGAAATGTCTTTCGGGTTCGGCTGTGATCTGGGGCAGAACGGCGCTGTTGTCATCAGCGGCGGAGCGGTCGGTATTGATTATTATGCTCATAAAGGCGCGCTTCAATCAAACGGAAAAACTGTCTGCGTTTTGGGCTGTGGTCATGAGTATGATTATCTTTCAAATCTGAATGATATGAAAAAGCAGATACTAAAAAAGGGCGCTGTGATCTCGGAGTATCCGCCGGATTATCCGACTTCACGTTTTACGTTTCCTAAGAGAAACAGGATCATCAGCGGTCTTTCAAGGGGAGTTCTCGTTGTTGAAGCAGGAGAAAAAAGCGGTTCCCTGATAACGGCGAACACAGCATTTTCTCAGAAACGCAATGTCTTTATTATAAACAAGGGAGAGCTATTTAAGCTTCCCGAGGGCGGCAGGATCCTCATGATGAGAGGAGCTGTTTCGGTTTCTTCTGCGAAGGATATACTTGATTTCTATAAGGGAAATTATCCGCTGAAGAAAAAGGAAACTCCGGATAAAAATAACCCCGGCGTCAAAAAAGCAGCGATCACGGCGGAGAGTATGGAGAAACTTGTTCATACCGTTGAGATCGGAAAAATTCTGAATCATAAAGTTCCCGATGCCGGAGGCAGCGTCATGGTTAAAAAGGAATCCGGTGTGATCGGAAAAGAAGCGCTGACGGAAAATATAAAGGATAGAAAACCAAAAAACAAATTATTGAAGTCAGAAGAAAAAAAGACTGCGAACGAGAAAAGAGTAATTCTTCCTTGTGATGACAGCGATGAATTCAAAAGTCTCTCCGATGAGGCTAAAACCGTTCTTCGGGCATTTGATAAACCGGAGGTTCAGCTTGAACATCTTGTCGTCGTGACCGATCTTTCGGTGAAGGAGATAAATGCGGCTCTTTTTGAGCTGGAGATCAGCGGATTTGTCAGATCAACCGACGAAAGAAGTTATGAACTTCTTCGTTCGTAACGAATTCGGCTGAGTTTTATTTTATTATAATATAACGGAAATAGGAATAAATATTTGTAGATAGCGTAAAACCTTAGTGGTGGAGGTTGTTTAATGTCTGATTTAGTAATAGTTGAGTCGCCTTCTAAGGCTCACACAATAAAAAAATATCTTGGAAGCGGCTATGAGGTTCTCGCTTCAAAGGGTCATGTCCGTGACCTTCCGGCGAAGCGTCTGAGTGTTGACGTTAAAAATGATTTTGAACCGAAATATGAAGTGATGAAAGATAAAGAGGAGCTTATCAAGGAATTGAAGGCTGCCGTAAAAAAATGCGACCATGTTTATCTCGCGACCGACCCCGATCGTGAGGGAGAGGCAATATCATGGCACCTTGCTTATATTCTCAAGCTGCCGCTTGACAGCAAGAACCGCGTGGAGTTTAATGAGATCACGAAAACAGGAGTGGAAAACGGCATGGCGCATCCGAGGTCTATAGATATAGATCTTGTGAACGCACAGCAGGCGAGAAGAATTCTTGACAGATTGGTTGGTTATAAGCTCAGTCCTTTTATCTCTCAGAAAATTAGAAGAGGTCTTTCGGCGGGCCGAGTTCAGTCGGTTGCTTTAAGGATCATTGTTGACAGAGAAAATGAGATCAGGAAATTTGTTCCGGAGGAATACTGGAGCGTTGACGCAAAATTCATTCCAAAGGGAGGAAGAAAAGCTTTTCCCGCGAGTCTTGCTCTTCATAACGGTGAAAAAATAAAAATCTCAAATGAGACCGAGGCGAAGCAGATCCTTGACGACCTCGAAAACGCCGATTTTTCGGTGACCAAAGTCAAGCACGGAACAAGAAAAAAGCAGCCTGCGCCTCCGTTTATTACGTCGACTCTGCAGCAGGACGCATCAAGAAAGCTTGGATTTCAGTCCAAGAGAACGATGAAAGTCGCTCAGGAGCTTTATGAAGGCGTAAGCATTGACGGTATCGGCGCAACGGGTCTTATAACATACATGAGAACGGATTCACTGCGTATTTCCGACGACGCAAAAAATGAGGCCAAGGATTACATCGGAAATCGCTGGGGGGAAAAATATCTTCCCAAAAAACCGAGAGTTTTTAAATCGAGGAATAATGCTCAGGACGGTCACGAGGCTATCCGTCCGACAATGATAAATCTTGAACCCGATAAGATAAAATCAAATCTGACTTCCGATCAATATAAATTGTATAAGCTGATATGGGAGCGTTTTCTTGCTTCACAGATGGCTGAATGTGTTCAGAAAACTACGCAGGCCGATATCGAAGCCAACGGTTATACATTCAAAGCGAGGGGATATATAGTAGACTTTGACGGTTTTACGATACTGTATGTTGAAGGAAAGGATACCGACGATGAAAAGGCTTCTCAGCTTCCTCCTCTCGAAGAGGGGCTTGCAGTCAGAGTCAAAGAGATTCTTCCTAACCAGCATTTCACCCAGCCGCCGGCTCGCTACACCGAAGCTTCTTTGATAAAAGCTCTTGAAGAAAACGGGATCGGCAGACCATCCACTTATTCCGCAACTATCACTACTATCGTCAGCCGCGACTACGTCAGACGTCAGAACAAAACGCTTTTCCCGACCGAACTCGGCGAGGCGATCACAGGACTGATGAAATCTAAATTTCCGAAGATCGTCAATGTGAAGTTCACCGCTCAGATGGAAACGGAACTTGACGAAGTTGAAAACGGAAAAGAGGAATGGGTCGAACTTCTCCACGGTTTCTACGGAGATTTCGAAGACACTCTGAAAAAAGCCAAGGACGAGATGAAGGATCAGAAAATACTTCTTAAGGAGGATCAGACCGATGAGGTTTGTCCGAATTGCGGAAAGCCGATGGCGTATAAATACGGAAGATACGGAAGATTTCTCGCCTGCTCGGGTTACCCCGAATGTAAAACGGTCAAAAAGGTGATTCAGAAGCTTGGAGTTGATTGTCCAAAGTGCGGAGGAGATATAATCGTCAGAAAGACGAAGAGAGGGAAGCTTTTCTATGGCTGCGGAAATTATCCGAATTGTAATTTTGCTTCGTGGAGCGAACCTCTGAATGAAAAGTGTCCGCGGTGCGGAGAGATGCTGTTTAAAAAGGACGGCAAGAAACCCAAGATATTCTGTAATGCGGAAGGCTGCGGCTACGAGAAAGAGATCGAAGAATAAGCACGGATGCGACAGCGAAAGCTATTCTTTACATCGACAACCCACGATAAACTCTAAATTCATTGTAATTTAGAGTGCGGAAAGTTTGAGTAATTGTAAAATTGCGAAGGGGTTGTTCCGGAGCAGGCGGCATAGATCCTTATCTCTAAATAAAAAAGCAATTTTAAAGAAATAATTATATATGTATTGTTTTGAATGATCCGAGAAAACGTAAACATTTTCTCGTTAAGTCGATGACTTTTAAGTCAAAAGAGGAGGTGATCCCGAAAATGAAAGTAAGAGTAATAGGCGCAGGTCTTGCAGGCTGTGAAGCTGCATGGCAGCTTGCGAAACGAGGAATAAAAACCGAACTTTATGAGATGAAACCGGAAAAAAGAACTCCGGCTCACAGTACCGACCTGTTTGCGGAGCTTGTTTGTTCAAATTCGTTCAAGGCGGCAAGAGTCAACAGCGCCGCAGGACTTCTGAAAGAAGAGATGCGGCGTTTGGGTTCACTGCTGATGGAATGTGCGGACGGCTGCAGCGTCCCGGCAGGCGGCGCGCTTGCGGTTGACAGAACGCTTTTTTCTCGGGCGGTCACGGAAAAAATCAAAGGTAATCAATATATTGAGGTGATCGGGAAAGAGATAGACGAGATTCCCGATGACGGGATAAATATTATTGCCACGGGTCCGCTTACGAGTGAGAAGCTTGCCGAGAACATCAAAGAAAGATTTGGCGGTGCATTGAGTTTTTTTGACGCTGCGGCGCCCATAGTGACGGCGGAAAGCATTGACATGGAACGCACGTTTTCCGCTTCACGCTACGGAAAAGGAGACGGGGACGATTACATCAACTGCCCGATGAACAGGGAAGAGTATGAGCTCTTCCGTGACGAACTTGTTGCAGCAGAGCGTGCGCCTCTGCATGGGGTTGACGTTTCAAATCCGAAGGTCTACGAGGGCTGTATGCCTATCGAGGTAATGGCTCAGCGAGGCGGTGATACGATACGTTTCGGACCGATGAAGCCTGTTGGTCTGACCGATCCGAAAACGGGTCATAGACCATGGGCTGTTTTGCAGCTGCGGAAGGAAAATTCGGACGGAACGATGTATAATCTTGTGGGCTTTCAAACAAATCTTAAATTCGGAGAACAGAAAAGGGTTTTCGGACTTATTCCTGCGCTCAGAAATGCGGAGTTTGTAAGATACGGCGTTATGCATAGAAATACTTTTATAAATTCCCCTCAGCTTTTAAGCAAAACGTTTTCGCTTAAAAGCGATCCGGATCTGTTTTTTGCAGGTCAGATAACGGGAGTCGAGGGTTACATGGAATCCGGTTCATCGGGACTTCTTGCAGGGATAAACGCGGCAAGAAGATATTTCGGTGAAGAACCTTTTGTGCTTCCGAATTACACAATGATAGGCGCTTTAGCAAAATACATAAGCGATGAAACGATCGGGAATTTTCAGCCCATGGGGGCGAATATAGGTATTCTTCCTCCGCTTGAAGAAAAGATCAGGGACAAGCAGCTGAAGGCGCAGGCTCATGCGGACAGATCGCTTTTGTGGTTTGATAATTGTGAATGCAAATAATGATGTTAAGGTCTTCGCCGTAAAAAACATTATCTGCACTCTAAGGAACTGTTTATAAATAACTTTTCATTTCTGCTTGTCTAATTTGCCCTGAACTGCGTTAAATTTTCTTGAAATACGTTA
>CACYDE010000063.1 GCA_902773045.1 uncultured Ruminococcus sp.
ACATCTGACGGCTCAAAGGTTCAGCGTCAAAATGTGTATGAGACTGATGTTGCGAGAACGCTCGACTCAGGAGCAGGACAGCCGCATAACTCGCAGGGTGGTGTGGCTGTTGTGTCTATTCAAGGTTCAATGATAGGCCGCAAAGATGAGAACGGACCACAGGGCAGCGGTGTAAAAGAAGATGTATCATTTACCCTTAATACCTGTGATAAACACGCAGTAGCATACGGCATTGACCGAGCGGCTTTTAATCAAGGGCAAAATGCTCTGTATAACTTTGCTGTTGAGGAAGAGATAGAGCCGACAATGGTCGCAAAAGGTCCGGGTGCCGTTGCACAGCCTACCTATTGTACAAGCAAAGCGTCCTATCACACTCGTGTGAACGAGGAAGTTGCAGGAACGCTTGTCGAAAGCGATTACAAAGACCCGCCTGTCATAAATGATACAGACGGAATCGAATACATTGTTCGCCGACTAACACCGCAGGAATGCGCAGCTTTGCAGGGCTTTCCGACAGACTGGTGCAGCGATCTCGGAACGGAGAATCCTACCGAGGAAGAAATCGCATACTGGCGTGATGTGTTTGATGAATACAATCGAGCAATCGGAAAGACTGTGAAACCAAAATCAGATAACCAAATCAAGAAATGGCTGCAATATCCACACTCGGATAGTGCCGAGTATTCGCTTTGGGGCAATGCTATTACGGTTAGTGTCGGGGTATTTGTGCTATCGGGTATCGCATATTTCGACGCTCATGAGGGGGAGAACGAATGAAGATAAATCGTGTATGGGCTATGTCCAACAGCCACACTTTTGATATTCCGCCTATCCGTGAATTTATCGAACATTATGTCGCTTGGGGCGATGTTATCGTTGACCCGTTTGCCAATGACAGCACTATCGGAACTATCACCAACGATCTCAATCCAAAATTCGATACCGATTACCACATGGACGCTTTGGACTTCCTCAAATCTATCAAGGACGCTTATGCAGATGTGGTTCTGTATGATCCTCCGTACTCTCCGCGTCAGGTCAAGGAGTGCTACGATAGTATCGGGCTTCCGTTGACTTCGGAGGATACGAAAGCATCGTGGCGCTCTCGCCACCTTGATGAGATCGCACGAATTTTGAAACCGGGAGGCTTTGCCATATCGTTCGGCTGGAACACCAACGGTGTCGGCAAGAAGCGCGGCTTTGAAATTGTTGAGGTGCTGGTTGTCGCTCATGGCGGCAGTAAAAATGATACCCTCTGCACCGTGGAGCGTAAGCTTCTGCTATGACTGTCCTTTCATTTCGCTTGCTCTCCCTTCGTTCTTCGTTGTGTAGATAATACCATACCTTGCCGCTGATAGCAAGATAAATAAACTCATAAATCCGACAAAGATACAGCTTTACAACGGTCAGTAATTTACATTATTTTCCGAACCGCTGTCGGGCTTCAATGACGATATTTTGGTCGTCTGTACAGATGAAATACGGTTAGCTCAACTGATGAACGAGAAATAGACCGATAATTGTTAGATGTCTCGGTTATCGGGTTATATCTCGATAAGTACAGACGTGTTGAGAAAAGAACGCACGATTTACCAATAAAAAAGCGCCATAACCCTGTGGATATACAGAGCTATAGCGTTAAAATGATATAGTTATGAGTCAATTATTTCTTTGAATCTTCCTGCTGAATTTCGCCGTGCTTCTTTTCAAAATCCTGTACACGCTTTTTTATATACTGCTCGATTTCTTTATTGGCAGACCGTCCTTCGTATTCTGCAATGTAGCGGAATTTCTGAAATAGCTTTCTATTGATCCGAAGAGAAAATCTCAAAATATTATCATCCATAAATTTGCACCTCACAAGCATTATTATGATGTCATTTTAACATTATTATTGCGTCATTACGAAAATAGCGTTATAATGATGTCATAATGACATTATGATTTTAGGAGGCGCTCTTATGAAGGTAGCAGTTATCGGTTCAAGAGGCTTGTCGGTCAAAAATCTCGGCGATTATTTACCGAAGGAAACGACGGAGATCATCAGCGGCGGAGCAAGGGGAGTCGATGCCTCGGCACGTGAGTATGCACAGGAAAACGGTATCAAATTGACGGAGTTTTTGCCGGATTACAAAAAGTACCCCGGCAAGGTCGCTCCGCTGAAACGCAATATCCTCATAATAGAGGAGGCAGATCTGGTGCTCGCCTTTTGGGACGGGCAGTCACACGGCACGAAGTTTGTTATTGACAATTGCCGCAAGATGGGCAAAAAGGTTATCGTTTTCAAACCA
>CACYDE010000064.1 GCA_902773045.1 uncultured Ruminococcus sp.
CTTCGGGCGTATGTCGAGGACGACAACGCAGCTATGCGCTTACCGGGGCGTCGAACTTGTCTGGATATTTGTTTGGTTTGCTATAATTTATTGTGATAATAAATTAACTTTGCGGGTCGATTTATTTTGCGTATTTATATGCAAAATTCACTCTCCTTTGATCGTTTAGTGAAAGGAGGTTTTTTAATGATATATGCGGACAGAAAAAGTTTAAAAATTCCCTTCGGTGAAAGGATAATTTGCCGCTTTGGAGATAATGCCGTTGACAGAATATATTTTGAGATCGGCGAAGATTATGCCGAGTGCAGTTATGTCTTGTATATTTTGTTTTCCGACGGAAGCATTAATTCGATCCTTCTTGAAAAGGAAGACGAAAAAACGGCTGTCTGGAACGTTGAGTCAAAGCACATTTTCTCTTCGGGGATAGCTTACATTCAGCTCAAAGCTATTTCATCGATCGGAGAAATATGGCATACTCCCGAAGCTACAGTTGAATTTCTCGGTTCGATCGAAGAAAAAAGCGATTTTCTTTCGGAAGATGAGATCGCCGAAAACGGAGAAAGAGAACCTACGATCCTTGAACAGCTCGAAGAGAAGATCGAGGAAATAAACGATCTTTTGGAAGATATTCTTGCGATAATAGAAGCAAGAGATTATATTACGCGTCCTCAGGCGGAACATCTCGTTTGGGAAAGCATTGACGAGCTTGTCCTCCCTCTCGGCAGCAGACTGGACGGAGTTGATATAACGGCATAATTCATAAAACAATACCCTCTGAACATTTCGTATTGTTCAAAGGGTATTTATCTTTTTTGTATAGATCACTCAATTATCTGAGTGTTGTTGCTGTAGACGGTTCCTCTGTGACCGTCAAGCGTTACTACCGTACCTGTTTTAAGGATAGTTGTCGCGTGCTTTGCGCCGACGATAACAGGCTTGTTAAGAGCAAGACACATGATCGCAGCGTGGCTGTTGATGCCTTCCTGCTCCGTGATTACGCCCTTTGCCGTTCTTACGATACGATGAAGCGCATTAGTCGTTTTCGGAATTACAAGAATATCTCCGTCGGTATAATTTTTAAAGGCTTCCTCTTCATTCTTGCAGACGCAGAGTCTTCCGCAGACGGATTCGTCCGTTATCGTTTCTCCTGTGACAAGAACATTTCCGACGAGGTGAACTTTCAGCAGATTTGTCGTTCCCGAAACGCCGAGGGGAACGCCTGTGGTGATGACGGTCAGATCGCCGCTTTTCACAAGCCCCTTGCTTTCGGCAACCTGAACTACGTGTTCAAAAAGTTCGTCGGTGTTGTTTTTTTCCTCCACTACGATAGGAGTTACGCCCCAAGAGAGATTCATCTGACGGCGAACCTTTGGCTCGGTCGTTCCGCAGATTATCGGACATTCGGGTCTGTACTTGGAAATCATTCGTGCTGTCTGACCGGTTTTTGAAACGGTGAGGATAGCCGCGGCGCCGAGGTCGTGAGCCGTTGTGCATGTGGCATGAGAGATAGCGGAAGTAACGTCGGGACGTTCGGTGATATCTCTCTTTCTGAATTTTTCGATGTAGTTTATATCCTTTTCGGTGGCTATAGCGATCCTTGCCATAGTCTTGACCGATTCGATAGGATATTTTCCTGCTGCTGTTTCTCCGGAAAGCATGATGGCGCTCGTTCCGTCATAGATCGCGTTGGCAACATCGGTGCTTTCGGCTCTCGTCGGGCGCGGATTCTTTATCATGGAGTCAAGCATCTGGGTTGCGGTTATAGCCTGTTTTCCTGCTTCGTAAACTTTCTGGATTATTTTTTTCTGTAAGATCGGGATCTCTTCAAGAGGGATCTCAACGCCAAGATCTCCCCGCGCAACCATGATACTGTCGGAAACCTTGATTATATCGTCTATATTGTCAATGCCCTCGTGGTTTTCAATTTTCGCGCAGACTCTGATGTTGTCGCAGTTGTTCTTTTTGAGTTCTTTTCTCAGAAGCATAATGTCATCGGCGGAACGAGTGAAGCTTGCCGCAACAAAATCAATGTCCTGTTCAACTCCGAAAGCGATGTCCTTCTTGTCCTGTTCGCTGATGAAGGGAAGAGAGAGCTTAACGTCGGGAATATTGATCCCTTTATGGGAAGAAACAACGCCGCCGTTGATAACTTTACAGATCACGTCGGTTTCGGTGCATTGTCTTACTCTAAGTTCGATCAGTCCGTCATCAATGAGGATCTTGTTTCCGATGTCAAGTTCCTTCGGAAGATTCTTGTAGGTCACGCTGCAGCGCGTATTATCGCCGTCAATATCCTCAACAGTCAAAACGAATTCCTGACCTGATTCAAGAGTGACCGGTCCTTTGCTAAAGCTTCCGCTTCGGATCTCCGGACCTTTTGTGTCAAGAAGAATAGCGATCGGGCGATCAAGCTCCTCACGTATTTTCTTTATTGCGTCTATCCTGACTTTGTGTTCTTCGTGGGTTCCGTGGCTCATATTAATTCTGGCAACGTCCATTCCGTTAAGAATAAGCTGACGAAGCACTTTCTCGTCATCCGTTGCGGGACCGAGCGTGCAGATTATTTTTGTTTTTCTCATTTTTTCTCCTCGCAATCATAATTGTAATATAATTCATAACTCACTATAAATAAGCAATCTTTAAAGGCGGCCGCGGAAAATAACTTTGAGCGTGGTCGTTTCCAACTGCGCAGACCGACTGTTTTCATAAAGATATACTCTTTCACAGCAGGCGATAATTATTAACTCAAATTTCCCACATATTATTAATGCGGCAACTATAGCAAACCAAACAAATATCCAGACAAGTTCGACGCTCCGGTAAGCGCATAGCTGCGTTGTCGTCCTCGACATACGCCAGTATGCCTTCGTCCTCCGCCTTGCTCTGCACTCACCGGCATCGTC
>CACYDE010000065.1 GCA_902773045.1 uncultured Ruminococcus sp.
CATCTCCAAAGGCTCGTCATCGATATCTACCTCAATACGATCCTCGCTGTCGATGTCGTTGTACATTATGCTGTCGTATTCAAGATCGGTCGATAAAATTGCGTTGATATCATCGGCTACAAAGTACGGTTCGTTGTCAACGATCATCGCTCTGAGCTTACCGATATTTTTGTTACTAAAAACTGTCGCTTCCATAATTAACCTCCATTCCTACCCCGACCGACTATGGAAATCAGTCGGGGATATTTTCGTTAATCTTCGTCACGCTCTACGATGGGGAGAATTCCCTCTCTCTTGAGCAGGTCGTAGATGAACATTCTGCCGTCTTGCGTCCAATAGGTATGTACCTTTGCGTGCATCTCGCCGTCACTGCCGGGGAACATCTGTGTCTTTGACTGAGCATAGCCCTTATCGGCATACTTCTGGTACAAAAACCAATTCTTACCCTGCTTGTACTGTATCTTTCGCTTACAAAGAAACTCGTTGAGCCATATTGCAGATTTGCCGTAGTCCTTTGCTATCTGTGTTACCGACATCAGATCCTTGCAGTTAAGAATGATGTCATAGTAGCTGACCTTCGGTTTCATCTCGGCGATCTCCTCTTCCTTCGCTGTCAGCAGCTTTGTTGCCTCTGCAAGTTTCTTCTGAGAAAGCTCGTATCCTCTTGCAATGACGGCATCGGGAGAATTCCAAGCCTCTGCAAGTCTGTTGAATGCCTCGATGTATTTGAGCTTCCACTGCATTGCGTCCTTTCCGGTAAAGCCCATAGCGAGAAGTGTAAAACCGTCACGGTTCATGAAGTAAACCTTCTTATCTCTGCCGTAGCTGTCCGGCATCGTACCCTCAAAGAACATCTCCCCAAAATTGGGGGCATCTTTTTTAAGGTTTTCGATGTCTCTGATTACATGGTCGTGTCTCTTTGAGAACACATCAGCCACGTTACGGCTGTCTGTAATCATTCTGTCGTTTTCGATTCTTACGTTTATCAATGTATCCATAAATCCACCTTCTTTTTTAGTTCCTCAAAAGTAAAATACTCTATGTTATTCAACTTCTGACTGTCATTGAGTTCTATTTCTGTTATTCCGATTAGTATCGGAGAATTGTAATTATTAGCGTATGCCAGCAATTGAGCATTGGGGTTTTTAGAGCCATACTTAAGTTCGATAATCACATATCGATCACCCTTCCTCGCAAGAATATCAATCCTGCCAATGCCCTTTACGACTATTTCTTTACCCACGAACACCATATCAGGAAACAAATTGCTGAAATTTTTTATTATTTCGTTTTGCATATTTAACTCACAATGATTAAAAGCTCCCGATAGATTAAACGGTAAGACCTTCTCAGTTGTGATGCAATCTTGTAAATACATAATTGCTTTCAAGCCGTATTTTATCTTGAAATAATCATCACTAACAATGGTAACTAACTCATCTAATTCTTCACGATTACGAGAAACTTTCTCTCTACAAACAACAATGAAAAAGTCCTCAAAAGAATTGCAATTCATTAATTCCACATATAGATTCCTGTCAAGTACTATAGGATGCTCGCCGCTACAGTTAAAACTAAGCAATTCATTCATAAAATTTTCCTCCTTAGTCTTTTTTGTAAAATTGACACTCGTACCCGTCAGCGTTAAGCACCAATCCTTCCGCCCAAGGCGGCGTGATGCTCATCTGCTTACAGATAAATTCGAGTGATGTGTCTTGCGGGCATTCGATGATGATCTCATCGTGAACGTGAGCTACTATGCGATATTCACTTAACGTTTTCATAGCGAAACACAGAATATCTCTTGCTATAGCTTGGGTGATGTTCTCAACCAATTTTCCGCTGAAAGTCTCAATGCGTTCCCATTTCTTTGCGATACCCTGTCCCATGTATGTAACCGACTGACCGCCGAACTGATTCTCCCCGATCATAGGTTTAACATACGAAAGACGGCGACCGCTCGGAAGCTCTATGAACAACATTCCGCTTTGACAGATGAACTTTATTCC
>CACYDE010000066.1 GCA_902773045.1 uncultured Ruminococcus sp.
ACAAAAGGAGACGATGCCGGTGAGTGCAGAGCAAGGCGGAGGACGAAGGCATACTGGCGTATGTCGAGGACGACAACACAGCTATGCGCTTACCGGGGCGTCGAACTTGTCTGGATATTTGTTTGGTTTGCTATAGATGGAAAGTACGGTGAATTCTTAAGCTGCAGTAATTCGCAATGTTCATATACGAGAAGTCTCCACAAATCGAGAAGTCAATCAATGCGTAAGGATTGTCCTGAATGTGACGGTAAGCTTGTTTTAAGGAATGGGAAATATGGAAAGTTTTACGGTTGTACAAATTATCCGCAATGCAAATATACAGAAGACTATGATGATGTGTAATTCAACTGGACATAATCTCGCTGATGCCCGAGATCGTGTTCTGCGATCAAAGCGAGAGGAAAATAATTTCTTAGGAGGTTGAATGTATGAAGATACGGACTGATTTTGTGACGAATAGTTCGAGTAGTAGTTTTACGATTTCTGTAATAATTACTGATTCGAATGGTAAAGAGTACCGTTTTTTTGAGTCCAGTTTTGATTGGACTGAACAGTTTGGCAGTATTTCATATAACGGAAATAATACTCGATTATTAGGCAATAAATTTGCAGATGTTAAGTCGCTGTGTGAGTATCTTATGGATTCCATAAGTGATGACAGCGACAATTACGATGATGATGACTGGGATGATGAAGATGAAGACGAAGATTGGGATAATGACGACGATTCGTTAGATAGAAGTGACTCTCCCGAGAAGTTAAAGAAGGACTTTACATCTGAAGTTTCTTCCAATATCAAATCTATCGAAGATATAGACAAAATATCTATTTCTCTTGATTATAACGCGACCGGCGAGGGCTGTTCCCTTGTTGATGACAACGATGTGAAATTGATGTATCTTACGGCTAAGCTGATATGTAAAGATAATTCGAATAAAGCTGACATTAGAAGGCAGCTTAAAGACTATGTTGATTCTTTCAGAATGTGTTGGTCTGAGGGCAATGAAAGCTTTGGCTATGGTTTTCCCGTTTATTACGAATGGAACAAATGGGGGGGAGGGTCATCGTTTGAAGCATTGGCATTTAGACTGCATAGCAGATGTTCCATGGGCGACGAACAAGGTACGGAGTACACTTGTATAGACAGAAAAAACAGAACTATTGATCAGTATGCCGATTATAAGCTTGAGGCAGGATTTGCACAGCATAAAAACAGTTATCCGGAGGGGAAAGATCCGATTTCGGAGCTTCTCGGTGAATATGACGAAATGGGAAACAGAAAGAAGAACCCTTACTCCTATTCCGAACACCCGAACGAACATTGCCTGACCTGTACATATGAGGGAGATCGCTCTGCTCATATTGAAAAATTAAAAGTTGGCGAAAAGGTGAGGTTTTTAAGAATTAAGGATCACGAGTACAATCCCAATGCAATAGAAGTGCTGAGCAGCGCAGGTTCGTTAGGCTTGCTTGACGCAGCGATCAGCGATATCATTGCACCACTGATAGATCAAGGGAAGATCCTGTTTAACGCAAAGGTTTCTCGTGTTACACCGATATCAAGATTGCCAAAATCGTTCAAAAATGCGTTGGTTGCAATAGAGATCACGGTTTATCCTATTGATTTGTCGGAAGTGAACAGCAAATTTCAAGATGAAATATCAGTTAGCGGTACTCAATATGAGGGTAGAATAGAGAGAATAGAACGAGTACAACAGGGTGATGTTGTAATGTTGGTTCGTGAACCGAATAATGATAAGGACAGTAATGCTATTGATGTCAGAAATTCAGAGGGCTCGCTTGGACATCTTGATGCAAAGGTTTGTAAAGAGCTTGCCCCAATTCTTGATAGCGGTTGCGTGAATTGTGTAGCAACGGTATCAAGTGTAACACCTCTTTCAAAACGTTCCAAGAGATGTAAAAACGCTCTGCTGTCTATTTGCGTCAGATTTGATTCAAAGGAGTGATGCGTGCAGCTGCAAGCTAAGAAAGCTCTACAAGCTCGACGGCGAGAGCGTGAAGCTTGTGAAGGAAGAGTTTGAGATAATTCGATAATTGCAAAAAACGGCAGGAGGTTGCTCATTTTTTGGTCGCCTCCTGCTGTCTTATTCGTTACAGATTATGTATAGATAAAAAAAGATATGCCGTATTTCCGGCCAAAGTACCCGAACCGTGCATAAGATGTCCC
>CACYDE010000067.1 GCA_902773045.1 uncultured Ruminococcus sp.
ATACTGACGTATTTCAAGGACGATGACACAGCCATGCGTGCGCCTGCGCGCCGAACTTGTCTGGATATTTGTTTGGTTTGCTATAAATAAATATTTCAAGTTTTTTTGAAATATTTTATGAAAAATAAAGAGAAAAATTTTAAGGGATACATCCGAACCAATCATCCGTTTTCAATCGAAAACGAACTCCAAAAATCCGAATGAATCCCCAAAATCAGGATAAAATAACTATTAACATAATCACACAAGCGCATCGCGCTTTTCGACAGCCTTTATTATCTGTCTATGTTATAATTATATACTATTAAAAAAATAATTTCAATAGGTTTTAGAAAATATCTGACGAAAAATAGTGACAATTTCGTAATTTCAAAAAACAACATTGAAACTTCGACAAAGCGTTATTATGTATCATCTGTAATAAAGGCAATACCCCAAGCTCACTTTCTGTGGGACACCTTCAAAAAAGTTAGATCAGAGCTTTGTGCGGTATTGCATTAAAGATGCTCTATAAAAGTTTTCTCACTTTATAGAAAAAAGCGAACCGGTGTCGGTCAAGGGAAATTCACCTATTGAAACGATGCTAACATTATGACTTGCACAAAAATTTTTTATGGATATGCAGTCAGGATGAGATGTAAGGTCACCTATGAATGCAATTGTATTTTTATCGGGTTTAAAGCTTGCTCCGCCGATAAAGCCTCCGTATCTTTCACACAGCCTTATGTACCCCTCGGTTATCAAAAGCGAATCCACTCCACACTCTCTCACGGCATTATGGATAGACTTGTCCGAGGTTATCACTGCGTTTTCCGAAACAACGGCAGTCGAACAGCCCGCATACCCCTGATTTACGCTGATAAACTTATACCCCCACTCTTTCAGCAGCTTCACCGCCGCTGCGTCAGCATATTTGAAGTTAGCCACCGCTTTGCCGCCAAAAACTGCTATATTCAGCTTTACACACTCGGGATATTTGAAATTTTTGATTTCCGATTCCGTGAAATATATTTCGAAACCAAGCGGTTTGACCCACTCTGTTATGACGGAATTCAAAACGTCGTTTCCCCTGAGAAGAACAATTTTTCTCCCTATTTTCAGGATCTGCATATCGGCGTGCGACGATTCGGGATTTTTAATGTCGTTTCCGTAAGGCGGAATTTTGAGAGTCTTGTATCCGCAGCTTTCCAAAGCAGCGATAACCTCGGGAAAATTTCCCGAGACTGCCGCATTTATTTTTCCGTTGATAAAAATCACCTTCTCAATGCTTCGACCGGTCTGAATTTTGACGCTTTATATGCAGGAAAAATACCGAAAAAGATTCCCAGCGTTCCGGAAATTATCACCGCATAAAAAACCGACAGAGTCCCGACCGTAAAATTATATTTCAGAACAACCGAAGCCCCTTTCGCAAGGATGATCGCTGCGGTTATTCCCATTATCGTTCCCGTAACAGATATTATAACCGATTCCATGAGAAAATCAAGCATGATGTCCTTTCTTGTTGCTCCGATAGATTTCTTGATTCCGATCTCCTTTGTTCGTTCATTTACCGATATCAGCATTATATTCATTATGCTGATTCCCGAAACGAGAAGTGAGACTGCGCCTATTACGGTAAGAATATTCGTTACCGTATTAAGCATATTTTCGAGTATCCCCTTCTGACTTGCGAGGTCTGTCACTGTAATTTTTCCCTTGTTTGAAGTCAATTCATTTTTCACGGATTCCGTGACAGCTTCGGAAGGAACGCTTCCGTCCATTTTCAGAAAAAGCTGGTTGTAGTTCGTAAGATTTCCGAAAGATGTGTACGGCGTATAAAGGAAAGCGGGGAAATAGTTTCCCATCAACGCCTGCATAATGCTTTTCCCGGTTTTGACAACTCCTATTACCTCAAAGCTTTCAACGGTTGAACTGCACAAAAGATCTATGGATTTTCCGACGATGTTTTCTCTTCCGAAAAGTTCAACGGCAAGCGACTGGTCAAGCATGCAAACCTTCCTGTTTGACATTATATCACTTTTATCTATAAAACGTCCGTAAAGAAGACCGAACGAGACGACGTCATCGGCGCGTTCGTCAATTCCCCAGATCATCGCGTCTATACTTTCGGCGGAGCTGCTGTAGACTTTAGAAGTGCTTACTGTCACGGGGGCAACCTGCTCGACACCGTCCAGATGATCTATTTTGTTTATATCATCGTTGCTTATAATGTTGCTTCCCGTATCGGAACTGACTATCAGCCCGTTCATTCCGAGACTGTCAAGCTCCGATGAAACCGCGCTGACGCCAAAATCACTGACGCAGTTTATGATAAGAACAGATGAAACTCCCACGGCAATACTAATAACAGTGAGAAAAAAACGAAGTCTGTTCTGAAGAAGACATTTCACCGTAAAAAGAGCTTTACTTCCCATTAAGCTTCACCTCGTTAACGACTGTATTTTCGGGGTCTTTGATCTGTGACGCGTCGGAAGCAACGATATCATTTTCTGAAATGCCTTTTTTGATCTCAATACCGTTCGTATATTCAAAACCGCAGTCAACATATTTTTTTTGAAGCCTGTTGTCCTTGATAACGTAAACAAAGCTTTTTCCGTTATCGTCCGTTCCCAGAGCATGATATGGTATAAGGACTGTATTCTCTTTCTCACTGACTGTTATCGAACATTCAGCCGTATAACCCGATTTGATTTCCTCACATTCCTCGTCTATCCCGATTATGACTGTGACCGTAGTTTCTTTTCCGTTTGCTGTCGTCGTCTGCTTTGCGGAGTTTCCGATAGATTTAACTGTTCCGATAAGAACCTTCGGAACGGCTTTGCAGTCGATCCTGACGCTCTGATCTGTCTTGATCTTGGGAATATCCTTTTCGATCACGTTGACCCTGATCTGAAAAGATCGCTGAGGCGAGATTTTGAACAAAGTCTGATTTTTCTGAAATATAGAGCCTTCTTCAAGATCCAGATCGCTTAATATTCCAGAATCCTGAGCCTCATAGATCTCTATCGACGCATTTGAATCGAGAAACGAAGAAACCGAGTCAAAGTCATTTGAAGTTATTGCGGAAAGAATATCCGACTTCGATATTTCAGCGTCCGTCTGATACACCGAAAGTATCGGCGTTCCCTTCTCAACATAATCACCGCTGTTCACAAAAACCGACTGCACCATTCCGCTTCCCGATGAAAGAGCAGCGGTCGAGTTGTTGTATTCAACCGTTCCGCTGTAATTCAGCTTTTCAAACGCAGTCGTTCTTTCCGCTATAAATGCGGAAACATATTCTATGCTGCTGATTTTTGTGTATCCGGAAGCAAAAATTGTAAGTATGATCGACAATGAAACTAATGACAGAATAATATATTTTTTCATAAAGAAGCCCTCCGTAAATCTATTATAACTCACAAAGGCAGCTTTATTCTTTTTATATTACGGTCTTTATTGTCTGTTTGAAAAAACAAATCAGCTGTCTGCTTTCTGTTTGCAGTTATTATGTATTTCCGTAAATCACAAAAAATCAAGGCAACACCACATCACTCCCATCGGGTCTCTGTGCGGTATTGCCTTAGAAAATGTTCTGTTAAAGAGTTCCTTCCTCTATCTGAGCGATCTGAGCAATTCTTCTCTCGTGTCTTCCTCCCTCAAATTCCGTGTTGAGGAAGATATCCGTCAGTTTAACTGCCGTTTCCGCGTCAATCACTCTTCCGCCCATCGCAAGAATATTTGCATCGTTATGGCGGCGCGTCATTTCGGCACAAAATTCATTCGTAACAACTGCCGCTCTTATTCCTTTCACCTTGTTTGCTGCAATCGAAATTCCTATACCCGTTCCGCAGCACAGTATCCCCTTTTCGCATTTTCCGCAGGCAACATCATCGGCAACCTTTTTCGCATAGATCGCATAGTCAACGGAATCTTCCGAAAAGCATCCGTGGTCGATGTAATCAATTTTCTTTTCCTTGAGATATTCTATTATAGCCTCTTTTAAATAGAATCCTCCGTGATCCGCACCTAAAGCTATCATAATTTTTTCTCCTTTCAAATTCTGTTATTTAATATATTGTAAAA